>NZ_QLIT01000049.1 GCF_003574485.1 Facilibium subflavum | reverse complement strand
CATATTGGTGAAGCAATGGGGATTGGGGTGAAATTGTATCGGTTTTTTGTATATTTACTGGCGAGCTTGTTAATTACAAATGCACTTGCTGTGTCCAGGTTTTATTTGGGTGATGGTAAAAGTGCCATTATGCTTTTGGGTCATGATACTTATGCTTACTCAGGTTATGGTCAAAGGCAAACATCGTTGCGTATTGATAGGGAAAAAAGAGGTAATGCGCTTGTTTTTGGTTATGATAAGGAGTATCTAGATCCTTTAACTTTGCAGATTTATTTGCGGGCACGTGATTATAATGTTTTTCTATCACGCTTTAATGTCAGAGACAGTAAGACGAATGAATGGAATAAGTATAACTTTGCCAATGCAAACCCTGTTTTAAACATTGATCCAAGCGGGCATAAGGCTTTAAAAAAATGGGCTAAAGGTCTTATAATTACGGGTGCTACATTGGCTGCTTTAGCGTTTATGGGTATATCTTTTGGACTCGAATATTACTACTTTGGTAAGAGCCTTTATAGAGAAGCAGAAGATTTAAAGCTTTCTCTGGTAAATGTTTCAGAAAGACTACAAGGGACAGAACAAATAGAGGTAGAACAACAATATTACGCACAAGGAGGGTTATATGAAAGGCTAGCACGTTATAAAAGAGTGAGTAATAGGGTGGGTATTGTGAAAATAATAACTTCTGCACTTGGATTTGGAATTACTGGCACAACAGTTGGGCTTAATCTAACTAAAACACATGATATGCTAAGTGCTGAATTTTTATTAAGTTCTATAGGGTTGTCCTCCAGCCTTGGATCAATTGCGTTTTTGTACTATGTCGGTTGCAGAGATATTCCTATGATGCTTAGGGTTTATGGTGCTTTAAATATGTTAAGCGCGCCACTACTTGCTTCAACCTTGATTAAACGTTATAGCGAGGATGGCACAAGTTAAAACTTAATTGTATAACGCCTATAAAGCTGTTTTGTGAATTATTGGACAATAGTTAGATTTAAATATCTACATCCAATAATTATTTGTTGTAACAACAATTGATATATTAAAAGAGGAGTTTATATCTATGAAAAAACTATCGGCAATTTTATTGTCATCCGTGTGTCTACCGTTTTCTGCACAGGCTTCAACACGTCACTTGGAATATATACATAACTATCTGGCAGTACCTATTAAAATAGGTCATGGTCCTGCTTGTACGTATAAAGATGTGAATAATTTTGATTTTGGCAGTAATCGGACGCCTTTAGATGATATACAACCAAACACATCAGGCTATACTTGGGGAGATTCAGAAAGTGATATGCCTGATTTCTCTGTAAATCATAGTGGAAGTGGCTCAAAAGAGATTGTCTGTCCTGTTAGTATTGCAATGGGAGATAAGGTTGACTATAAACGTTTCCAGTTTGGGAAAATTGCTTTTGATATGATTGATGGCGATCATTTAGATGTTGGTTATGCTAATAAAGATGATTCACTAGGATTTTACCTTGCGGATGAGAAAAAAATGTCTGGTGGGCATAACAATGGTCATTTTCTTATTAACAAGGTAAATGCTGAGGTTTATCACTTCTATGTATGTGTTTATGAGCCAAATGGTTCTATGGGAGATGAAAACTACTCAGTAACGGTTAACTCTAGTAGTGGTTTCTCTGACAAATTTACGCGCGAAGAATACACCCCGATAATTAAAAGTAACCAAACAGTATCTAATTTTGTGCACTTTTATGCAGGTGATAGTAAAACGATTGCATGTACGCCAACTTTGGGAAGTTTTGCAACAGGTAGTGACGCTTACAATGGAAATGTGAAATTAACAGTCACCATAAAAGACCTCTTAGATGGTTCTGCATACGCGGTTGATGTTGGAGAGCTTAAAATGGCAAGTCCACCAAGTGATGGCACCCCAAGAGATGGTTCTGTCAATTATGTTGATACGGGAACGCCAAAATTTGGTGTTATTAGTAGTGAATCAGATCCAACAGAGTGGACCATTAGTGGATACAATGCAGGGATGAGCAATCAGTCAAGTATTGACTGTCCTTCAGGGTTCTGCCCAAGTGGTTCCCCAATGGGTGATAATGATATTTACTTGATGTTTGAGCGTCCAGGGAGTTAGCTTCAAGAATATATTATTTGCTTTGTTAACAATCAAAACCAACGGGGAAATAAATGAAAAAAAAGCAATACAAGCGCAACTCTGTCTTGCTAGCACTTACCTTGATTGGGTTGTGTAACAGCACAATACTTATGGCACAAGAGAGGGCTTTGACAACGCCAGTAAGCACTGGTGATGCCAAATACTATGTAGCTGGAATAAAAGGTGTGAAACTGCTATTATCGCCATCTGGCCAGTATCAAAGTGTTAGTTATTTGGCTTTTGGGAAAGATAAATCTTCTGGGAGTCAGTTACAAGGGAAAACGGGCGATTTTTTATACAACGGTGAATATCAAGACGCTGCTACGCATTTACAGTATTTAAAGTCGCGGAATTACAATCTACAAACACTGCAACGTTTTCAAACGCGTGACACTAAAGTTAATGAATGGAATAAATATAGTTATACACTGGGAGATCCAAATGACTTTAGTGATCCAAGTGGCCATAGCTTTGGACTTTATGATGGCGTTAATATCGCTTTTGGGCTTGGTACCGCGAAATCAATTTATGGCACAGTTCGAGGTTTGCTTACATTGAGTGTAACAGGCCTTGGAGTATTTGGCCTGGTAATGGATGCAACAGCTTTAGCTGCTATTGGTTTAAGTGAATATGCAGAACATAGCAAAAATGACCCCTACTCAAATGCACAAGCAGCATCACTGGCTGCTAATATTCTATTTGGTGTGAATATGGTAGGTCACCTGTCCGATAGAATTGCATTTAGGCCAAGACTAACAACAGATGGTCAACAAATATATCGAAAATCATGGTTGTTTGGTAATAAGACGAAGATAGGGGATATACTTGGTCTGGATGAAGAAGAGTATGAATATAAATATGACAAATTTGGTCAGGTAGATGAAGGTAATCTAAATGAAGATGTGCAGGAGGATGAGGCTAAAGAAGAGGTAGATAATTCACCACCGAAAAATGATGATCAAGCGGATGAGCAATGGCGGGAGAATTTATTAACACAAATGATTAGCGGATTCGAGAGAAATCTAGGAAAATTTAGCTTGAAATCTACTGAATATGGAGAGTGGATTACTCAGGAAGATAGCATGAGAATGACGGTAAAAACGCAATATGTTGGTGGTAATACTCAATATGAGAATTTTAAGTTCACGAAAAAATACGTTCTACGTGTGGTTAAGGAAAACGGTGATTGGACGAGCTATTTAACAGAATCATACAGCACGTGATGTTTGGCAAATTTTTAAACGAGGGTAGTGATATGAGAAATAAAAAAATTAAGCTATTATATATAGCTATATTAGCGACATTTAGTGTTAATATGGCTAGTGCAGCATCCACAAAAGTGGAGCAAAATGCCAGCACAAGCCAAGAGAAATCAGCCTATAAAGGTTCTGAAGCAGATAAGAAATCAATTAACTTTTTATCCGAGTCAGTTAACCCAGCGACAAGAACTTTTAATATGTCTTTGCCTATTGTTACCTTGCAAGGCTATATTTCGCAAACAATTAATATCAGCTTTAATGCTTATAGTCAAAATGGAATGTTAGGTCTGCCAGATGGTTGGCAATATAATATTGATTATATTGTCCCTGGGAAATCAGTCACTATAGATGGCAATGCCTATAGCATGGACTTTAACTGGTCTGATAATGAGAATTATAAGTCGGGTTTGCGATATATGAATCAACATGGGATAAAGTTTTCTGAAGGAAATACTAACCAGAAATTGCCTGATTTTGTTAACAATGACTTGCGTACTTATCGCTATATATTAGCATTGCCTGATGGTTCAAAAGAATATTTTGATGCAACAGGGAAACTTTTAATTAAAGCAGATCGCTTTAATAATTATATTTCTTTTTACTATACAAATCCACAAATTGGTGTCACTGGTAACAGGCTTGATTATATTATTGATTCTTTAGGACAGAAGTATCAGTTTGATTATAAATCTAATGCTATTATGCTGACATTAGTAGACAGCCAGGGCGTAATGCATAGGCAAACACTAAATTATTCACCAGATATGGGCTCAGGTTCTTATCTGACTAGTTACGTTGATGCGCTTGGAAAGATAACATCGCTTGACTATCAAACCATAAATAATATCAGGATGGTGAGTAAAATAGATTACCCAACGGGGCTAGAAACCCAAATTAGTTACGAGAACTTGCCATACTATGTGCTGAATAACGCAACTCATCAAAAAGTACGTCAATATTTAAACGTTGTTCAATCATTAAAGCATGTTGATGCAAATACGAAAAAGCTTATCTATGCTCAGTATTATGAGGGGGTGAGTGATCGAAATTATACAGGTTATCCAAGCTATGCATTAAGCAGCAATGGAAATGATAATTTAATGGACAGTAACAGCAGCAGTTTCAGTTATGGTGTGTTGTCTTATCAATCAGGAAATAACCCAGTAACAGGCCAGTTAGAAAAGCACCAGGTTCGTGTGCTTTATGATGCAATGAGCCGACCAAAAGAGTCAGACATCTATCTTGCCTCTGATACACAAAATCCAATAAGCAAAACGCTTTATACTTACCCTGACACAAAAAACTATCATGCCAGAACAGTAAATTATTCTCAGCCTATAGAAACGGACCATTATTTAAAACTAAGTGCAAATAATACTTACCGCTTAATGGCAAAAGAAATTAATAGTTATGATGATTATGGCAATAAAATTTCTGTAGAAAATTATGAGTATGATCCTTTATCAAAATCACTTGTTCAGGTGGAAAAATCAACAACAAACTATGATTATCATTATAATTTGCCAGTTAAAACGGTAACACAAAGCTACAACCCATTAACTAATAGTTATGATGTTAAGGAAGTTGATAATAGCCTGTCTTCAGATAATAAAAATATTGTTCAACAAGCCACATATTACAACAGCGCCCCATGGAAATTAGAGCGTATGAGCTATGATAGCCACGGACTTGAGAGTTCTACAGTCCTTAGTTGGCTTGGAGATGTGAAGCATAATGGTATTAAAAGTGTTACTACCAAAACGAATTATAGTTTTGATCCAGAGACTAAAAAGCTTACTGTTCTTACTACTGATGCCAATGGTGGTGTTAGTAAGAAAGTGATGGACAGTATAACAGGAGTAACGCTCAGTGAAACAACTGCTATGGGCTATACGACTAACTACACTTACGATCAGGATGGCAGAGAGGTTTCACAAAAGCTGCCAGATGGAAGTATAATTAAAACAGAGTATCTTGATAATCTCAATGATGCCAACACTGTAATTCGCACAACGCCAATGGGGTATAAATCAAAAACAGTTTATGATGTTTCTGGGCGAGAAGTGGCTGATTATGCAACAACCGATCCAGATGATAGTAGTAAATATGTTTTACAAGGCACTAAAGCTTATGATGCATTTGGTAATGAAGTGAAAGATACTGATAAGTTTGGTAATGTTACGACTACACAATATAATAGTTTGAAGTTGCCAATTGCTAAGACTGATCAAAATAATAATAAAACAACAATCAGCTATGATTATGCTAACTTATCTGCATCAAGTGCGGTCAATGGTGATTTGACGACACGGGTTTTATATAATTTTGAGCAAAAACCACTTATTAGCATCCATTATCCAGATCCAAATAATGTCAGGGGAAATGATTATGCATTAGCGCAACAAAACCTTTATGATGGTGCAGGAAACACGGTTAAGACTATCAATTACCAGGTTAGTACAGCAGCGTTACCCGTGGCACTCGGGGACAGTAAGAAAGTTCTAAATGTGCAAGAAACAAGTTACGATGCAGATGGCAAGGTTAGTTTAGCCAAGATGCAGCAAGATGGTGTAACAGAAAGTATTAGCTTTGAAAGAGACTTATCTGGTCATTCCATGCTGGCTACAAAAGATATCGACAATGGAGGAAACCGTTATAGCACGCAAAGAGATAAATTTGCTTATGACGCGATGGGAAGCTTAATCAGTGATACTGATTTTGGGACAGTTACTGAAAGTGATGGCAGCTCTCATGCTGGCGTGATTAAATTTGCCTATGATAAAGATGGCAATATGATTGCTAAAACTAGGCGTGATGGGACCGTAATTCATGATGTATATGATAATGTTGGTAATAAGGTAAAAGAGTATTGGCAAGATAAAATGGGCAAAACCCATACGATTACCTATCAATATGACCAAGATGCTAATTTAATTCAAAGCACACTTGATGGTGCTGTTATGAAAATGAGTTATGATTTAGCTGGTAACCAAACCTCAAAGAGCTACCCAGATGGAAAAGTAAGTACCACCCATTATAATGCACAAGGTTTGATTACCTCACTTACTGATGTTAATGGCCAAACAACTAACTTTGTATACGATAAACAAGGCCGCTTAACGCAAGCTTCAGCAGGGGATAACAAGGTGACTTATTCATATGGCGATGATGATAATGGTATTCACGGCGCTGCCGTAACAAAAACAGTAGTAGGTCAGTATGTAGAGAAAACGCATATTGATGGATTAGGCAATGCTGTTGAGCTAGTGCGTACAACTCCTGATGGTAGCAGTTTACTTGATATTACACGTAGGTTTAATGCGCTTGGTATGTTAACGGAAATTACCAGCACCTCTGGGCTTTCTCCGAATGATCTAAATTTGAACCAAATTAAAGACTATACCTATGATGGGTTAAATCAGTTAACAAAAGAAGCGACCTATGCCAATACATCAACCTCAGGCAACAAACAGGCACTGATTACCTCAACGACCTACAGTTATGATGGCAATGGTAATATTTTAACTAAGGATGAAGACGGTAATATTACCACCTATAAATATAATAATATGGATCAATTACTAAGTATGGTGAATAATGGTAAAACATATAATTTCACTTATAACGTTAATGGTGATGAGATAAATGATGGCAATGGCACACAGTATCAATATAATGAGTTAAGCCAATTGATTGGTGTTCAGAAAGATCAACAGAATATGAAAGTGGCTTATAGTTATTACCCAGATGGGCTAAGAGCAACTCGCCAAGTAGATGAGAGTAATCAGAATCCATTAGAAAATACCTACTATTATAGAGATAGTGATATTAGTGCTATTGATGATGATAATGATAAAAATAAAAATATAAGTTATCTGATGATAGGGAAGGATAGAATTGCTGCGTTATCTAATACATAAAATATGCCTTACACTCAGGGGGGAGTGTATGCTAGGCCTGATTTTACATCAGACTTTTTGACAAAATTAGGCTTAGTATTGGTTGGACAGTGTATTAAAACCAGATCGTGTTTTGCATGTTTTATCCCGTGTGAACTATGAATGGAAAGTAGAGCAAATAATGATGTTAGATTATTTGATGTTTTTGCCCATGAAACGGGCATTTGTCTTAACAAATTAATAAATATGGGGAAAAAATTGAGAATAATAATTTATGCCTTAACGTTGGGAGCGACTATTAGTAGTGCTATAGCGCATAACTCAAGCTTGTGCTTATATAATGCAACACAGCAGAGCATACATGTAAACTGGGGGGGGAGTACAGTAGAAATTGCATCGCTATCAAGTTACTGTAAGGATAATATATCTACAGATAAAAAGGAGACGTTGAATATACTTTCTCCATACAAGGGGATAATAGAAGTAGATCAAAGCCAAAGCAATCACAAAAAAAGGTTAACCAGTCTTGTCCTACCTGAATCAAATGGAGTGCTTATGTATGATCAGGAGTCTGGTAATTATACGAATAGCTACACTATTTACCAGACTGCTAAACCATTGATTCTATCAATGAGTAATTGGATGTCTAAACTTTCTAATACATTGATGCTAAATCAAATTGTTATACCAGGCGCTCATGATGCAGGAATGAGTGAAACAAGAAACTGCACTTTTTTTGTTAAACCAAGTTGGACAAAAGCGCAGCGTTTAAACATATACGACCAAGCTGCGGCTGGGGTGCGCTATTTTGATATACGTGTTGATTATGATCATGGAAAATTAACAACTTTTCATAGAGATAGCATGGGTGATGGTTGCTCAGGGGAATCATTAAAAGATGTACTAGATCAGGCCATTCAGTTTTTACATGATTACCCAAGTGAGTTCTTAATCTTAAAATTTTCACATACAAGAAGCAATGAAGGACATAATGCGGCTGACATTGATACAAAAGTTGTGAATTTACTTAAAGCCAAGCCATACGACAACTATCTATATAAACCAGTAGTGTCAGAAAATCTGGCCTATACTGATATTAGCAAACTACGTGGGAAATTAGTCGCTGTATTTAAACATACGGACGATAAGCATAATCGTGGTTTTGATGATAAAGGTTATGCTAAGTATATTAACTTTGCTTTAGGTATTTTGCCTTATCAAGATTCTGAAAGCAATATTCAAGGTATTGATATTAGTGATAACTATGCAGACAAAGCTGATTATGATGAAATGCTAGCGGATCAAATAAAAAAGTGGAAGCAGTTTGCAAGCTTAGGATTGCCTTATCAGTTTTTACTGTCGTTTACTTTAACAGGTGAAGCTGGAAAAGCTGACATTGAGCAACTTGCAAACACAGCAGATGCACATTTACCAGGTGTATTATATCAGATGATAGAAAATGAAAGTTATAATAAGCCGAATATTATTTACTATGATTTTGTTGATGCGAAGCTATCACAAAGTATTGTTCAATATAATTTTTTATAACCTATATCATTATAAATTGCTGTTGCTTTTAATTCTTGGTATGTAAAATTAAGGATAAGTACTATGCTCTTGAACAAAAAGATATTTTTAGCTGTAAATATAATATTATGTATTTTATTTTCTATTGATCTATATGCTGAACAGGTAAGCTATTTCTTTACTAAAGGTAAGAGCAATAGTATGGTAATAAACTACTCTAATAACCATCTTCAAACAGTTGAAAGCCAGGACTATACTCCGTATGGTATGGTAAAAAATAGACCAATGAATAGCGTGGGGTTAAATTTTAATTACAACCAAGAGTATCAAGATAATAAAACAAGCCTAATCTACATGCGCTCACGTTCATACAACCCGGCTCAAGAGAGATTTGTTGAGCGTGATGGAAAACTCAATGAGTTTAATAAATACGCATTTGTAAATGCCAATCCAGTTAACTATGAGGATCCATTAGGGCGTGCTTCGATAAATAGCACTATCTTAGCAGGAGGTATTGGAATCGATGCTTTTATTTTAGCTAGCTTATTTAAAGCTATTCATACGCCTGTGACAGATAAGATTTCCATCGGGTTTCAAGTTATTTCAACACTAAGTATTGGCGCTTTATCCGTCGCTAGCGATGGGGGTGAAGAGACAGGTGACGCTCTCTATAATGACCTTGGGATGAGAAATATTTTTGGCATTTTTACGTCGACAACGCTTGCATCCAATGCAGTGCAAATTGCGACGGATAAGAGTTATAGAAGTAGTCGTGGTATATTATCTATGGGGTTGTCTGATATTGCCTCACTTGCTGGGACTATCGGTTTTATTAAGCCTGGTCAAGCGGCATTTTTTGGGGCAGTCGACAATGGTATCGAAGGTGCTGCTAATGAAGTGCTAAATGATCCTGACGGTATTAGCACTCAATCTGTTATTGCAGGCATATTATCAGGTAGTATATCTGGCTATATAGGAGGATATCTTTATGGGAATATAATCTCTCCGATGTTAGCAAATTCTGCAGTAAATGCTATAGGATATTTAAAATCAATGGGGCTATTTGCTGCAAGAGGTGCTTTAATGGAGGCAAGCAGAACGCTTTCTTATAATTTGTTGACTTCGGGGCAGGTAAATCCTGGTCGTCTAGGAAATAATATCGCTGTTGGCGCAGCAGGAACGGCGCTTGAAGGTCCTGGTGTATTGATGATGCAAACAGACAACCCTTTAAATGGCTATATTGTATTTAATATAGGTGCAAGTGTTTTTCAGCTAGGTATCCCATGGGTGGAAAGTGTTATAAATAAGGATCAAAATTAGGCATATTGCAGCTTTGACAGGATAGAAACATTATGAGATTGTATATTGAATTGATTTTTTTACTACTGCTTATGCTTGTAGCACAAGGTTATGCACAAGCAGCAAGCAGTATATATTATTTTTCTGATGGCAAAAGTAATATTGCAGTAGAGCACTTAAGCAAAAAAGATATTAAGGGGATGAATTACAACGCCTATGGCAAGGCGTATGCTAAGCATACTTTTTTTGGTTATAATCAGGAGTATTGGGACAATTTTAGCTTGTCAGTTTACTTAAGGGCACGTAGTTATAAGCCAGATACTCAGCACTTTCTTTCTCGTGATAGCTTTCCGGTATGGAATAAATATAATTTTGCTAATGCAAACCCTGTTTTAAACATTGATCCAAGTGGACATATATCAGCTTTGCAGACATATAACTTAATAGGGAACGGTGCTATGTTTGTACTTCTTCCCGTACATGCTTCTTTGAATATTCCTGAATTTCTTTTTTCCCTGCAGGCGTTTTCCAGTGTATCCGGCATATTGACAGGGGCGCTTCAAATTACAGATTCAGATACAAAGGCCTTTACCATTACATCTTTAGGCGCCAATACAGCAGCTACTGCTGCATTTCTATTGGGCCTTTACAAACAACACGTTCTCATCTCTAAAAGGTTTTTGCTGTGGGTAAATAGAAAAGACCCTGAGCTAAGATATAATCCTGGGTTGAGAAGCCATATACTATATAGTGATCGAGTATCTGCTGGTATTTTCAAGACAAAACGTCGTTTTATTCAGTTATTTGATGCTCAAAGACTCGAAAATTTTGATGCTCAAAGACTCGAAAATTTTGATGCTCAAAGACTCGAAAATTTTGAGATTCTAAGACCCGAAAATTTTGAGGCTCTAAGAGTCCAATATAAACTAATTCTAGAAGATAAAATACAACAAAATACAGCATTAGCCGAGCAACAGCTTATTCCGCAGATCCTAGAAATGATAGGAGAAGGTAGGCAGGTACAGTTAGAAAAATCTATGGAAGAAATATCTAGAGGTTTTTTCAAACATACGTTAAATCATCTAGGTGTTTTATCGGATGAGCCAACAGGTCCGGTGTTTGGTGAGATATTAGAATTTTTAGAAATGGAAACATTATGAGATTGTATATTGAATTGATTTTTTTACTACTGCTTATGCTTGTAGCACAAGGTTATGCACAAGCAGCAAGCAGTATATATTATTTTTCTGATGGCAAAAGTAATATTGCAGTAGAGCATTTAAGCAAAAAAGGTATTAAGGGGATGAATTACAACGCCTATGGCAAGGCGTATGATAAGCATACTTTTTTTGGTTATAATCAGGAGTATTGGGATAATTTTAGCTTGTCAGTTTACTTAAGGGCGCGTAGTTATAAGCCAGATACTCAGCACTTTCTTTCTCGTGATAGCTTTCCGGTATGGAATAAATATAATTTTGCTAATGCAAACCCTGTTTTAAACATTGATCCAAGTGGACATATGAGTGCAGTGGTAAAATGGAGTATTATAGGTGGAGCGATTGTAGGAGCTACGCTTGCAGGGTTTGCCGCTCTAAGGTATCGTCCTGCCTCTTATCAGGAGACAGTCAAAGAGATGCTTACCATAGAAGATGATAAAGGGACACTACATGATGCCTTAGAGCAGTATAAAAAAGACGTCAAGAGAATGTCAAGTCGTCAATATCAAAGAGTTAATGATCAAAATCTTGAGGGTATTTCAGATAAGGAGATGGCGTTTGTCAACCAAGGGATGGCACGGGTAACTTGGGTTTTAGCAGAGCAAAAATCTGATCATCTTCTCATTGATGCTTCAATGCTATATGACGGTGAAAAAGCATATGCTATTTTTTCTTTTATGAGTGATGATGGCAAAATGATAGGAGGTGAGATAGAATCACTCAGTTCCGAGTTAGGGGATAGCAGATTTGAAGGAATATCTATTAAAGAAAAAATAAGGTTTCTCAAGAAAGTTGCAAGAAAACGTAAGATAGGGTTTTCAGAAATGGAATTGCTTGATGCCAACGGAGAGAAGGATCAAAGTCAGTCTGCTTATATCCGTTTTTCATATACACTCAAGGTGTCTATTGTTGATTATTCGCGAAGTCAATTAGGATATTACTGGGGAAAATTTGCGAACTTCTGGCGTTAATCAATTAATTGTTTATTTAACCATGTAAATTTTCATCGAAAATCAAATTAGTGCTTGACAGTTTTTGAAAAGCTCTCTACAATGCACCGAGTTTCTGGCGATTACTAAGTAAAAGCTTTAAAACATTATTTTGTTTTACTTTGCGTCCCCATCGTCTAGAGGCCTAGGACATCGCCCTTTCACGGCGGTAACAGGGGTTCGAATCCCCTTGGGGACGCCAAGATTCAAAGGCCGCAGTCTGCGGCCTTTTTTATTTTTCTTAAGTATCGTACTGGTTGTTTTAGGTTTATGGTATACTGGCAAGATCAATTTTTGTAGATAATTTTAAGTAGGATAAACCTTCATGCTGACGAATAAGAAAGTCATTATTTTGCTGATGGATTCCTTTGGTATCGGTGAGGCAGAAGATGCTGCAGATTTTGGCGATCAAGGCGCTGATACTTTAGGGCATATTGTGGATTATAAGGCAAAAACAAAGCATAAGCTGTTGTTGCCAAATTTGGCTAAAAGAGGTCTGCAAAAAGCGGCTGAGCTAAGCCGTGGTCGTGCTTTAAATGAAAATCTAGCCGATGAAGAAATCAATATTGATGCGCAATATGGTTATTGTGTGGAACAAAGCCTTGGTAAGGATACACCAAGTGGGCATTGGGAAATTGCTGGGGTTCCGGTTGATTTCCATTGGCATTATTTCGATAACAAGGATGATGCTGGTTCAGTATTTCCATCCTCATTTCTCACAGAGTGGGTGAAGCGATCTGGTTTGTCTCAAGGGTATTTAGATGCAGGTCATGCCTCAGGCACAGAAGTTTTAAAAGAGCTGGGTGTTGAGCATTGTCTCACTGAAAAACCAATTATTTATACCTCTGCAGATAGTGTTTTCCAGGTGGCTGCACATGAAGAATACTTTGGCTTAACGCGTTTGTATGAAATATGCCAGATTGCCAGGGAACTGCTAGATGAGATGGGGTTGGTTGTTGGACGTGTTATTGCTCGGCCATTTGTTGGCGAATCAGCAAACCAATACACTCGCACAGGTAATCGCCGTGATTATTCTGTATTACCGCCACATAAAACCTTGCTGGATAAAATAAAATCCCAAGGTGGTGAGGTGGTCTCCATCGGTAAAATTGCTGATATCTATGCCGATCAAGGGATTACGCAAAAAATCAAGGCAACCGGTATTGATAAGCTTTTTGATGCGACGATTGACGCCTATAAAAAAGCAAAGCCTAATACGCTTATCTTTACAAATTTTGTTGATTTTGATTCAAGTTTCGGACATCGCCGTGATGTTAAAGGCTATGCCGAGGCTTTAGCCTATTTTGACTCGCGCTTGCCTGAATTAGATCATGTTTTGGATGATGATACGATTGTTATCATTACTGCTGATCATGGCTGTGACCCAACCTGGGAAGGAACGGATCATACACGTGAGCATATTCCGTTTTTACTTTGGGGGAAGGGGATTAAAACAAACGCATTTGGTAGGTGTGATACTTTTGCCGATATTGGGCAGACGATTGCTGATTATATGGGGATATCCCCTTTATCGTATGGGCGATCTGTTTTTAAAGAGGTAACATCGGCATGATATTTGATAAAAGCCTTATCGTCTCGCTAATGGATTTAACTTCATTAAATGATACCGACACAAATCAGACGATTACAACGCTTATCGATAAGGTGAAAACGCCTTTTGGGCCAGTGGCAGCTATTTGTGTTTATCCGCAATTTATTGCTTATGCCAGGCAGCATTTATCTAAAGATATAAAGCTTGCAACTGTGGTGAATTTTCCATTTGCTGATCATACACATGAAGAAGTTTTAATGCAGACCAGGCAAGCGATTAATGATGGTGCTGATGAAATTGATCTTGTAATCCCTTATCAAGATTACTTGAAAAAGGGACAATCACAAGATGCATGTACTTTAATTAAGCTGTGCAAGCAGGTTTGTGGTAATAGGAAGCTTAAAGTCATTATTGAATCAGGGAGTCTGTTAAAATCAGCGCTTATTGAAAAGGCAAGCTGTGATGCCATCGCTAATGGTGCGGATTTTGTAAAAACTTCAACGGGGAAAGTGCCAACAGGCGCAACAATAAAAGCGGCACGCGTAATACTTAATGTGATAAAGGATTCAGGCAGAGATGTTGGTTTTAAGGCTTCAGGTGGCATTAAAACGCAAGCGCAGGCTACTGAATATTTAACTTTGGCCAAAGAAATCTGTGGTGAGAGTTTTATCAATCCAGAAACTTTTCGTTTTGGTGTCAGCGGCCTTTTGGATAATTTATGTAGTGATGTAATAACAAAAAGTGTGTACTGACATGGCAAAATTTATCGCAATTGAAGGCTTAGAGGGTGCAGGTAAGAGTACGGCAATACAAATAATCAAAACATATCTTACAGATAAAGTGGCAGATGTAGTGTATACACGCGAGCCAGGCGGTACTTTTTTAGCTGAGAAAATTCGCCGAATTCTAATCACCCCATACAAAGAAGAAGCACTTTGTGCTGAAGCAGAGCTTTTGCTGATGTATGCCTCAAGAATGCAGCATGTCAACACACTGATAAAACCTGCGCTTTTGCAAGGAAAATGGGTGGTCAGTGATCGATTTAACTGGTCAAGCCTTTCCTATCAAGGTGGTGGGCGAGATTTGCCCTTTGAGCAGGTCAAACAGTTAAATGATTTACTGTTGGGTGAATTTACACCTGATCTAACCATATATTTGGATATCCCGCCTGAAATTGGTTTAAAGCGAGCACGTCAGCGTAATACGTTAGATCGTATTGAGCAAGAAGAACTCAGTTTTTTTGAACGCGCTCGTGATATTTTTCTCTCATTAACAAAGAATACATCCACAGCATTTTTAATTGATGCATCACAGCCACTTGATAAAGTGAAAAAAGATATAGAGGGGGTTTTAGGTAACTGCTTTCACAAATAAGCCAAGTGCGAAACAACACCTTTATCTAATATAAAGTGGTGATGACAATTACAGGTTGCTTACTCAGGTGCGATCCTCATTAATTTGAGTAAGGTACTTTTCAAGTAGTTGATAGTTTGTGCTCTTGTAGGATAGGTCTGTAAATACAGAGAGTTTAGTGCCTTCCTTATTTTCCCCTTGATGATTAATACAAAAGTTATACGACCAGTAACCATTGTAGCCATTGGAGATTGTTAAGCCCCAGCTGGTATCACCGATGAGGATGTAGTCCCCATTATTTTTTTGATAGAATATAGGGCCTCCGCTATCACCATGATCGGTTGGTTGTGCAGAGCAAGTAGCAAACATATTAGATTGATCATAAAGACTTGTAGCAGAGCCAAGGTAAACCTGATAGTTTGATTGCTTATATAGCCAGTTAACACCATTATTAACCGTTGCTAAAGCATTACTATCACTTGTTGGAATTACATGGCCGTACTGAAGGTTACTTTTGTAATTATACCCATCCTTATTTAAGTCAATACCATAACCTGTTGTTAGTAATTTATTCTGGTCGGTAACAATGCTATTACGATAGAGGGTGGATGGTGCCAATTTAATAGTAGGAACATCTTGTTTGGTGTTGTCAATTTGAAGGACTGAGAAGTCATGGCTTTTACCATCATAATCAGTAAAGACCTTAGTTACTTTATATTTAGACTTTCCATTGGAGCTGATGATAGTATAAACACTAGGGTCCAGTTTTGCATTGTATTAAAGTCAATGGCACAGTGCCCTGCTGTGATAATTGCATTATATTGAATCATTGTCCCTGTACACAAACTACCATTAAATAATACTTTTACAACACTGTTATACGGTGCAATTTCAACATTACTGACCAGTTGACCATTGTCAATAAAAGCAACAGGGGAAGTCGCAGTAGTTAATAAGCTTGGCGATGCGGCATATAGTGCTGCACTTGATCCTGTTACACCTAAAAAAATAGCTGAAATTATTTTTTTCACTTGATTTTCTCCTGTTTTTGATGATGTTAAGTCATTGAAGTAATCTTCATTTCTGTGGTAAAGTTTTTTTAAGTAAAAGTACTATGCCGTTTCGCACCGAGCGTTTGGAGGTTGTGCTGTATGCGTGTGCTTAGAAAAATACCGCAACCTACAGCAATGGCCACTAATACCCAAGAGGCAATAAACATAATCTTTAATATTGTTTTTCTCATCATTTCCTCCTGTATGCTCACCAGTGCAACAAAGCAATAATTTGACTTGTATATAATCAATATAAGGATTGTTTGTTTCATTAATATTTCATTAATGTAACTTTTTGTAACAATATAAGCGTGTTGAAGTACGTGTTAAAGGGAAATGTTTTATCTACTGGGGTGATTGATATTTTTCTTATTGTGAAAAAACAAATAGTCATGCATTAATTTGCACACAATCAAGGCATTTTTTGTTAAAATGCCTGTGCAATTAAGCAAAGAGTAAAAAATTATGTGTGGTGTTGTCGGTATTATTGGTGAAGATTTCGTAAATCAGAAATTATTTGATGCATTAACGATGTTACAGCATCGTGGCCAGGATGCTGCAGGTATTTTAACCTGTGATGGTTATCATATGTCATTAAGAAAAGCCAAGGGGCTGGTGGTTGAGGCAATCCGTACAAGACATATGGAGCGCTTATCAGGAAACCTGGGTATTGCCCATGTACGCTACCCTACAGCAGGATCAGACAGTGAATTTGAAGCACAGCCTTTTTATGTAAACTCACCTTATGGTATCGCATTGGTACATAATGGTAATCTGGTCAACACGGATATAATCAAAAAAGATCTTGTAGAAAAAGACTACCGCCATATTAATACGACATCAGATTCGGAGTTATTACTTAATGTGCTAGCTGCTGAAATGCATAAAGCACAAGTATCCTTAAAAGATTTTTCTGTTGAAATTTTCTTTGATGCGATGACAAATTTATATCAGCGTTGTATTGGTGGTTATGCTGTTGTAGGTGTTATTGCGGGTGTTGGGCTTTTTGCCTTTCGTGATCCTAACGGTATTCGCCCATTAGTGATTGGTCAAAAAACGATTGCAGGTAAAGTTGAGTATATGATTGCCTCTGAAAGTGTCGCCTTAGATTGCGATGGTTATGAGGTTATGGGTGATATTGGTGCTGGAGAAGCTATTTTTATTGGTCTTGATGGTGTTTTGCACCGACAGGTTTGTGCACCGAATGCCGTGTTGACACCTTGTATTTTTGAGTATGTTTATTTAGCAAGACCGGATTCTGTGATTGATGGGGCTTCTGTTTATGCAACACGCTTAGAGATGGGGCGTAAGGTTGCAAAGAAAATCCTGCAAAGCTTGCCTGATCATGATATTGATGTCGTCATTCCAGTGCCTGATTCTGGTCGACATGCAGCTTTGCCTGTCTCACGCGTTCTAAATGTGCCTTATCGTGAAGGGTTTGTTAAAAACCGTTATGTTGGCCGGACATTTATTATGCCTGATCAGCAACAGCGCACCAAATCTATCCGAAAGAAGCTTAATACGATCGATCATGAATTTGCTGGGAAACATGTTTTGCTTGTTGATGATTCAATTGTCAGAGGAAACACTTCTAAACAAATCGTGCAAATGGCAAGAAATGCAGGTGCTAGAAAAGTTTCAATTGTATCAACAGCGCCACCCATCCGTTACCCAAATGTTTATGGTATTGATATGCCAACCCATGGGGAGCTTGTTGCTTATGGCCGGCACAATCAGGAAATTGCAGATTGGATTGGTGTGGATCACTTATTTTATCAAACACTAGATGACTTAATTGCATCAGTAAGTTCTCAAGCAGCAGGCTTAACGCAATTTGATACATCTGTTTTTGACGGGCAATACGTTACAGGGGAAATCAGTGAGGCCTATTTTGCCGCTTTACAACAAACACGCCATGACGGTGTGCGATCTACAGTTAAAAAGCAAGGCAATGTTGACCTGCATAACCAGGAGTAAGCAGTTCAATGTATTATGATTACCAGACTATAGAATCTTTTTTACCCTGTAAAACGCCACAAGCCTGGATTGATAAAGCATTGCTAAATCAGGAGGTTTTACTTTTAGATCATGCCCATTGTGAGAAAAAAGCCGCCTCTGCTGCAATAAGTTTTATGTATAAAAAGGCAACGGAATATCCTGATTTATTGCTACGAATGTCTAAGATTGCACGTGAAGAGCTGGTGCACTTTGAGCAAGTTTTGACAATTCTTAAAAAGCGTAACATCGCTTACCGGTTACTAAGTGAGTCTCGTTATGCGAAAGCATTGCGTCAACATATGCGCACCTGTGAACAAGGAAGGCTTGTTGATACGTTAATCATTGGCGCTTTTATTGAAGCACGTTCTTGTGAGCGTTTTGGTGCGATTGCCCCATTTTTAGATGATGAGCTGTGTAAGTTTTACCAAGGGTTACTGGCATCGGAAAAACGCCATTTTACCCTTTACCTGGACTTTGCAAGAAAATATTCATCACAGGATATCGCTATACATATTGCGCGATTTGCAGAAGTAGAACAAGACTTGATTGAAAGCCCAGATAAGCAGTTTCGTTTTCATAGCGGCATTTAGCGCTGTATATGTTGGCATAAGCGTCTTAATCTTCTGTTTTTAACTGGGAGAATTACCCCCCAAGATAAAAAACTTCCACAATTGATGCACTTTGTTACAATGGTAAAACATATATTTTAGGCTAAAGAGAATAAATGAGCACAGGTGTTGGGAATTTCTTTGTATCTGCCAGTTATATCCCAGTGATTTTTATGGCGATTTTAATGCTTGGCTTTATATGCCAGTGGTTGGCGTGGCGGTTAAAGTTGCCTGCGATTTTATTTCTACTATTGGTTGGTATTTTGTTAGGTCCTGTGTCACAAATGCTATTCGGGGCTAAAATGCAGCTTTTAGATCCTACATCATTGTTTGGACCAATTTTATATCCGATGGTATCTTTATGCGTCTCTATCATCCTATTTGAAGGATGTATGAGTCTGAAATTCCGTGAAATAAAAGGCTTGGGTGGAACTGTTCGCAACATTATTACGATTGGCTTATTGATTACCGCCATATTAACCGCACTTTTTGTGCATTATCTGTTTGATATTTCTTGGAAGGTATCGGCATTAATTGGTGCGATATCATCAGTCAGTGGCCCGACGGTTGTTGTACCAATATTACGAAGTGTGCGTCCAACAACTAAGCTTGCGAATATTATTCGTTGGGAAGGCATGTTGGTTGATCCAATTGGTGCGCTTTTGGCTGTAATTGTATTTACGGCAATTACAGCTTCGCAATATGAGGCGTTTTGGCATATCAGTGTCCATATTTTATTTGTTTTAACCATCGGGGGTGGCGGCGGCATATTGGCTGGGTTTATTTTGGGGACAATTTTAAAGAAGCAATGGGTTCCTAGCTATCTAAATAATATGTTTGTCTTATCTTTTGTCGTGACGATGTTTGTGATTGCTGAGCACATCGTAGAAGGTGGTGGGTTATTGATTGTTACAGTCATGGGTATTCTTGTTGGTAATATGCCTAATGCACATATTGAAGAAATCCTGGATTTTAAAGAATCGTTAAGCCTTATTTTAATCTCAAGTCTGTTTATTATTCTTGGTGCGAATGTGAGCTTTGCTTATTTATCTGAAATATGGTGGAAAGCAATTATTCTTATTTTGCTTTTGCAATTTCTGATACGTCCATTGGCAGCAAGCATTTCGACGATAAACAGTGATTTAAACTGGCGAGAAAGGCTTATGTTTGCATGGATTGCACCACGAGGTATTGTAGCGGCAGCTGTGGCAGCACTTTTTTCTATCAAGGTCATTGAAACGCTTAATGCACCACAAGAAGGAGAACTTTTGGTTTTAATTGTTTTTATGATTATTTTAGGGACGGTTATTATCCAAAGCTTAACTGCCCCGACATTGGCAAAAATTTTACATGCCTCAGCACCAGAGCCTCGAGGGTTTTTAATTATAGGAGGCAATTCGCTAGCTCGTGCAATCGCAAAAGCGTTAAAGCAGAATCATATCGGTGTCATGCTTGCCGATACCAGTTGGCAAAATGTACAGGCCTGTCGTTTAGAAGGATTAGAGTGCTATTATGGTTCCTCTGTGTCTGAACATGCTGATTGGCATTTAAACTTAGTGGGGATTGGGCGAATGCTTGGTTGCTCCAGTAGTGAACAGATGAATACATTAGCAGCCGTGAAATATTATCGTGAATTTGATGGGCGTGCCAGTGTTTTCACCCTACCGACCTCACAAAATAAAGCAAATTCAAAATTAACCTATTTAACCAAAAAATACAGTAAGCGACTATTTAGTCGGGATTTGTCTTATCATTCATTACGATCAGCTATCAAGCAGGGTGGACAAATTAAAACGACGAATTTAACCAGTGAATTTACCTGGGACTATTTCTTATCAAATAACCCAACTGCCATTCCACTTTTTTATATTAATAATAAAAATATGGTGCATGTCGTTTCACCGGATAGTCAATTTAACCCACAAAGTGGCTGGAAGGTTATTTTTCTGGTGCCACCGGAAGGTTGGGTAGCTGAAACAGATGTGGAATAAGTGGGAAATATAGATAAAGGATTATATTATTTTTAGCAATACCAAGGCTTTTTGCAAGTAGCCATTGATATTGTATAAGCTGTGAGCGGTATAATTGTTCTTGATGTGCGATAAAGTCATTGTGTGATTGATGGTTGTTAGGCTCAATAAATTTATAATCAACAATGATAAAATGGTTATTATCTTTTTTAATGATACGATCAATGGTATATCTTTGTACTTTTTGATGCGATAGGTTACTGATATCCTGTTCGCTATAGCCTTGAGCTGTAAAAAGCCATGGCTGGGTTTCTTGTGTGCTTTCAATGGCTTTTTGTGCCATTTTCCAGGTTTTGTTTTGTAGTGCAAAGGGTAAGCCATAGTGATGGCACATAGCATTAAAGTAGGTTTTAAGATTGGCCGTATTACCTTGATGATTGGTTAGATAATGAAAGACGGCATGCAATATTGAACCAATCAAGCGTTCATCATTATAGACGATATCAGTAGCATCTGGTTGATTAAGTTGTCCGTCAGCCTTAGCATTTTGTTTAGTTGTTTGGTAGGTTGTGTGATTAGCGAAATAAAAATTTTGAATTTGTTGCACGACAGGCTCAATTATGTTGTTTGATGCTTTATCATTTACAGCATCTTGTATAGTGGGCGTTATCATTTGAATATCAATCTTTGCCAATGTAAGTAGTGACCAAAAACTATTAGCAGGTGGGGATTTGGCTTCCCCATTATCTTTTTGTTGCAATACACTTGTGCATAACAATTTAGATTTAGCACGCGTGGCAGCAACATATAACAGGCGCTGAAGCTCAAATTCAGCACGTTTTTTCTGAATTAACTGCACGGCTTTATAAAGTGAAGGTGTTTGTGACTCCCAACTATGCTTCATTGGGCTTAAAAGTAAATGTGGTTGAGCATCTTCAAGCTGATATTGTTCATAAAGAAATAAATCTGGGTCATCACTTTTGCCTGTTTTGTGTAATTGTGGCAAGATAACAAAATCAAACTCTAAGCCTTTGGCTTTATGAATCGTCATGACTTTGATATGTGTTTGTTGGGCACTGGTTGCATAGCTGGTTTTGAGCTTTTCAATAAAACCCTGCTCATCAATAATTGTTGTTTTATCAGGGCTTAGGTACTGATCGATCAGTGGCATGAAACTTTGATAAAAGATTTCATCCGTATGAATATAAGGACCATCAAGCTTTTGCCAGAATATCTCAATCCGCTTTTTTAAATCACTTCGTTTGTTGTGAAATTCAAACTGATTTAACCAGTGTGTGAACTGCAGCGCTTTTTGTTGATGTGGCTTTGTATGATTTTTTTGTAAATACTGGCATAAGCGCTCATAAAAGCTTGTTTGCTCGTATTGTTGTATCGAGAATATTTCTTGTAACGTAAAACCAAATAATTGTCCTTGTAGTAAGCTTACCCAGTCATGTGTACTTTCAATATTATTCAATATAAGGCTTAAAGCTAATAAATCCTGAATAAGTGGTTTGTGATAAAGTGTATCAATCTCATCTTCACTTAATTGAAGCCCTTGAGCCTTCATCTTTGGTATAAGCGTTGCTAAATGACTTCGTGCGCGCACTAAAATTGCAATACTATGCGTTGGATGTGTTTTTTGGTAAGTTTGTATTGTCGTGATAATTGTTTGGATTTCAGTTTGATCATCTTTAAAACCTAAGCATGTGACTGCATTTTCATATATTGTGCTTGAAAGCGTGGTGGAAGATGTATAACTGATGCCACCAAAGTTTTTTTGATGTCTTTTGGGGAAAATGCACACAAAAGTTTGGTTAATCCAATCAACGATTGATTTGTTTGAACGAAAATTGCAGCTAAGCTGTAGAAACTTAGGATGTAAGTTGTTGATGCCTTGATCTTTAACTTCTAAAAACAGGTTAACTTCAGCCTGGCGAAAACGGTAAATTGATTGCATGGGGTCGCCAACGATAAAAAGCGTTTTTCCATCACCTGGTAGCCATTGTGATGTGAGTGTTTGTAGTAGCCGGTATTGAAGCACTGATGTATCTTGAAACTCATCAATCAAGATATGATTGATTTGATAGTCTAAATATAAAGCAAGATCTGTTGGTTGCTCGCTTTGACCTAAAGCAGAAAGCGCTTGTAAAGCTGCTTCATTAAAATCAATCTGGCCTTCTTTATGGAAAGTAACCTTTAAAAATTGTGCTGCCAATATTGCAAGCTCAATGATATAAACAAGTGTTTGCCACTGCTGTTCATCGAAAACAAGTGTATCAAAAACAGATAAATCATTGGCTATTGATAAAATAGTTGAAGTTTGCGCATCATCAAATTGTGTAAGATAATCATGGTTGAGCCATTGGCTGTAGGCTTTTGCCGTTGGGTCTTTTGCAGGGAGATTTTGTGCTTTAGTAAAAGTTGTGCGAAATTTTTTATTATCCTTGGTAAATAATAAATTAAGAAGCAGTTGCCAGTTTGTTAAATTGGCAACATCTGGAGTCAAACAGATAGGTTTACCTTGATTGCAAAAATGTAAAATTTCTTCTAATTTGTGCTGATATTGTGAAAAATTTAAGCAATTGTGAAGCTGTCGTAAGAGATCATTGGCAATTTGGTGAAATCCTGATTCAATCTGCTTTTTATTATGCTCACGATCAAGTGAAGTGTTATCAGTAAACCCAAGGCCTAATACGATTGGCAGCCACTGCTCTCGTTTTTGTAATAAGTTAGATAATAAATCAGTTAATCGCTCTATATTGTTATCCAGATGTAGTAAGAGATGTGCTAAAGCAGGATAATATGGACTTTCTTCATCAATGTGGTTAATAAGCGCATCAACTGCTTGTTGATATAAAGGCTTTGTTTGATCTGTTGTCTGTGCATTAAATACATCATCGGTTTCATAAGTAAGCCTGTTAGACAGATACTGGCAAAAAGCATCAATTGTCATAATGCGAAGACGTTTTGGGTTGTCAAGCAATTGCCAATTACATCGTTGGCTGTTTTTTAATGCTTTCGCTGCAAGCTCAAAGGTTTGCTTTTTATGAGGCTCTTTTGGTGGTGCTTCATTTTGTGTCATTAACAGCGATGTATAAATTCGCTGACGCATTTCATTAGCGGCTTTATTGGTGAATGTCAGTGCAATAATTTCTTCAGGGGCATTGACATGACTTAATAATTTTAAATAGCGCTGCGTGAGCGTTTCTGTTTTACCAGATCCCGCAGGTGCTTGCATAATAAAAGAGTGATTTGGGTTGAGTGCCTGTTGGCGCTGATCAAAATCTTCTGGTTTTATCATATGCGGCTTAAATAAAGAATTAAAACATATATAAATGTGCTGGAGCAAAAAAAGACAAATGCACAGATAATGCTGTTGAACACATAATCCTTTTTAGATTTCAGTAATTTTTTTTGACTGCTGATTCGATATAAGAATCGTGCAGCTAACCATGAGATACCCAGGCCAGTAATAAGCGCAATAACAAATGCAATAAGCATAAGCAGATACAAGATAAATTTGGTTTGAGAGTATCGTAAAGGTTTTGATCACAAGGGGCAAGTTATAATCTGATAACTTTTGCTTCTCCTTAAGCGCCGCCCCTTGCAACCGGGGGAGTTTTGTTGCTTACAAGATCTATTCTCGCGAATTTAAGTTTATAAATATATAGAGAATCACGGTTTTTTTGTAGGATATTGACGGTATATGATGCGGACATTTCTTTTATAGCACGCTAAATATTCCGGTTTAGTTAGTGTCTATTAGTTGAGCATACGCTTGGTTCTATGAGCATTTTGATATGTCAACGGACAAAACGATGAAATTTTTTTGTTAAATTAACAATAATGTGTTGACTTGGTGCTTTTTAAAAAATACTCTAAGAACAATTGTTCAAAACACCTTTTAGCACAGTCAATATGGGGAATGACAAATGAAGTCTAAATACAAAAAAATTTATATTACAACATTATCGTTAATTGCAATAACGGGTACAGCGCATGCAGGTTGTCACTTAGATAATGTAGTTGAAGGTTGGACATCTGCGATCACATTTCATTGCGATAGCAAAACAGATTTAACAAAAAATCCGATTAGCTTTACCTTATCAAATGGTGTCACCGCTCGATCAGCTTGGAGCAGCAATGGAAGTGTTAATGGCTCTATTAGCGTGGGAAAGTCAGGCAATAAAACAGTATTTCAAATTGGTCAGATGTGGTGGCCAAAGGATGACTATGTTTTATCTGCTAATGATAAAGCGGTTATTAATTTTTCACCTTCAAGTGATCAATTTAAATTGACCGATTTTCAGGTAGGCTCTGTGCCAAAAACGCAGGCGAGCATTAAATTCATTCAGGATGCAAAAAGTGACAATATTCCAGATAACGCAGTGATTACATTAACTGCTATTTCTAATAATCAAGCAGGTTATCAGTTTAATTGGAAAGATGTGAAATCTGGAAATTTATCAGAAATCAAAGCAGGTCAATATCAAATATCTGCTGTTTATGATGGTCAGGTCATTGAAACTGTGCCAGCAGAGCTTATGGCCCAGACAGGCAAAAGTTATACCATTACCCTGGATTATAAAAAATATGCAGGTCAGCTTGCTTTCTCAACAAGTTTTCAGCGACCAGCTAATGCAGGTGATATTGCTATTAAAATTGATGATAAGCATACAGGGCAAACCAATCAATTAAGCTTACCCTGGAGCGAGCAAACAGCTATTTTAAAGAACATTCGTCCAAACCACCAATATACTTTTTCGGCAGCAGATATATTTGCTGGTCATAATCGTTATCAATTCTCATTTGATCCAGAATCAATTACAACAACAGCACAGAAATCAAATTATAATATTGTATTGCAAGTTAAAAGCATGCCAGTGGTCAGTTATCAGGTTGATTTTACGATATCTGGATTGCCTGGTGATGCACAAAGTTCAATAACCCTGACAAACAGTGATAAAGGTATTCATATTACAAAAGTGGTGAGAAATGGCGATATAAGACTGAAACTGCCAGCTGGTAACTATCAATTAAGTGCCCAGACGCTTATGAAAGATGGATATCAATACCAATATAATAATGGCGATGCAAAAACGATTACGGTTGGGAAAGACCAAGATAAAGTTGCAATTACTTTTTCAAAGCACAAAATAGGCGGCCTTGTTCCTGGATGGCCAAGCTATCTTTCAATGGGGGCAGTGACAGATGGCACCAATACTTTCTCCAAAGATAAGGTTGATGCGATTTTCAAATACGCAGGTAGTGGCGGGAATGGCGATCCAGGGGTAATTACGATGCCGATTTTCACGCAGGAAACCGTTGATGTAGCAAAAAATGCAGGTAAAGAAAATCAGCATCCTATCGTGCCGGTGATTGTTGTATATACATTACAGATGAGTGGAGGTACGGCTTATGGTGATTTATCTGATAAGGATAACGTATTAACAAAGCATTTTGTTAATCTGATGCTTTATGCACAAGTATTACAGAATGCAAAGGATAAAGATGGCATTACAGGGTCAATAGTGCTTAATCCAGATCTTTTAGGGATGATTCAGCAACAGCATTTATACAATGCTGATACCAAAGAGCTTGGTAATATGACAGAAGTCAAGGTAAATCAAGCCTTACAAAAAGCCTATTGGTTTGTGAATCAAGCACATAATTGGACCTTTACACCTAATTCTGGCTCAGCATTTACTGTAGAAGGTAAAACACCATTGCAAGTCTTTGAAGCTGCTGAGTCAGGAGCCTATAAAAAGCATAATATTTATTCTGCATGGGACCTAAAGCGTGCTTGGGAAGGTGATAATCGTAGTGAGCTAAAAGGTGAGGCAGATAAAATTCTTGAGACAGCACCAAGTGATCTACATGCAGATATTCCGACTTTTACTGATAATTTCAATGGTTGGGTTCAGGCAACAAATTGGGCAATTCATAATACAGGGCCGAGTATTCCTTTTGGTTGGCAAGAAAACGTATGGAATATTACTAGTGCTAATTGGGTGCATAGTCGTGAAACAACAACAGAAATTGAATCCAAAATCACTGATCCAACCTACAAATTGATTGATCAGCTAGGTATTTACAGTGGTCAATATCAGCCTAATTTCCTGGTTTTTGATAAATATGAAAGAAATGCTAATGCTGCATTAGGATCTGGTTATTTATGGAATGGGCAAGACTGGAATAACTATATAACCTATGTTTCACAACTAAGTAAAAAATTCAATAATATCCCTGTAATGTTGTGGCAGATTCCTGGGGGGCATTTGCAAACAAATACAGAAACCGACAACACAACCAATACTTTTTCTACCGCACCAGATTACTTTTTTGGAGATAAATCTGTTGGTAAAAGCCTGGGTGATGTGAAGGATTTTATTTTAAATACACCTTTAACAGGTGGTGGTATTTATCCATGCAAGCGTGGTTCATGCACAGTTGGGCAATACTTGAATGAAGGCAGTTATAACTGGCAGAAAAGCATGCTTCAAAATGCAGCTTCTGGTAATGTATTTGCTATTTTATGGGGTGGTGGTTCTACGACAAGTGTTAGTAGTTTCCCTGATAAAACAGTCAACTCAACATGGCTTGCAGCAAAAGTTAATGCTTATGAGCAAGCACCAGTTTATCTAAATAAAAGCAGCGATTGATGCCTTAATGGATGGAACAAATTGTTTTTAGATTTTTTTACAACGATCTTACCAATAGTCACAAGGAGAAAAACATGAAGTTAAAGAAGATTAGTAAGGCTTTAGTTATTGCAACAGGCGCAATTACAGGCATGGCAGGTGTTGCATATAGTAATTCCGTCACAAGTAAACCCTTTGTAATGGCTTATTATCCCAATTATGCAGGCTATTTTAATAACAATACCGTAAGCCAGGGCTTAACAACGGCTGGTCACCCAATTCCTGAGCCATCATATGTTATTCCTGGCATTACCGTAGGCTATCCGGCGTTTGACAACAATTCGATTGTGATCCAACACCAGTCAACGGACAATCGACATTTAACTGATACCACAGAAGGACTAAGTGCCTTAGTCTACGGCTTCTTCCAGCCACAAAGTGATGGTACTTTCCGCTTCAGTGATTCATGGGCAGATTTTAAAAACTCTGATCTAAAATCCGATGGCCTTTGTGGCAGTCAAATAGCAAATTCATTGAAGATTTGTTATCGAGATGGTAAACCACCTTTTAGTGGCGGTGGGACAAGTGATACGCAATGTTGGGGGAATGTCTGTTATGGTGGCTTTGATGCATTTTTGCAGTTAGATAATAAAAAAGACAGTTTACAGCACTATATTAGCATTGGTGGTTGGACTTACCGTGGCATTATGGATGATCTTGTTGCACAAAATGGACAGATTAATGATGAAAATATTACTAACTTTATTAAGACATTGACTTACTTAAAAGGCCGTGGGTTGCAAGGTGTTGACTTAGATATTGAATTTGATAACAGTAAAACAGGTTATCAAAAGAGTCTCTTGTTTAAAGCGCTTGCACAGAAACAGTTGGTGAAGAAAATTAAAGATATTGGGCTTGATATTGCGATTACAATACAGGCAAATCCAGTGATGTTAAAAGGCTTGATGGATAATGGATGGCTTAGTGCTTGGTTTAGTCAAGGATTGGATCATTTAAGCCTTATGACTTATGATTTTCATGGTGCTTTTGATGGCGTGGGTAATGCTACAGGCTTTCACTCAAGTCTATTTGCCTTACCTGATAGCCCTTACGGTAAAAATGAATTCTCAGTTAATAAAGCGATTGAGGCTTTAAGTGGTTTGAGTACCGTTGATATGGCAAAAGTGAATATTGGAATCCCGGCATATGCGCGCGCAGCATTAACAAACATTTCTTCTGATAATCATGGACTATTCCAAAAAATCACGGATAAAACCACCATTGTCCCTGGGGATTTGGATGCCACCTACTGTGAGACCTCCTTAACGCCGACAGATCCAAATAAACAATGCAGTGGAACGTTCTCTTATATATACATATTAAAAAACATGTTATCACCTAATGGACCTTTTACCACAACAGACTGGCAATATACCGACCCTGACAGTGGTAAGACATATTATGTTGGTAGTACGCTTTATGCAAAGAGCTGGAAAGCAACAGCCTCCAAGGTTATTTATGATGGTGATAACCCAACAGCTATTGAACCCTCAACCAATAACCAAAAGACATATTCTGATGTATTTATGGCATATATTTCGCCAAAAGACGCCTATTCCTATGGCGAGTATGCAAAATTAAAAGGGCTTGGCGGGGCTATTGTCTGGACTGTAAACTCTGATGATAATTATCAAAATCAATCTACCTCGCTTATTTATAATTTCGAACAAGGTTATAAAGGTACAACGCCAGTCAAAAAGCCAGAAATTCAATGGAACAGTAAAGGCGCACCTGCTTCAGCAAACTTGACAGGTGGCCAGTTTACAGCAGATGCAAAACTGATCAACGCACCAGATGGTGATGCTTTGAATTATACTTGTAAGGATCAAACGACAACCTCGGCAAGTTGTCAGATTGAAAGCCAGGGTAAATTTAGCTTATCAGGAGCAAAAGATCAGGACCAGATTATTGTCACTGCTGAAGATTCAATGAAAAAAGCAGATGCGGTTGATAGCGACCCCATCACGGTAAAGGCAGATAAGCCTAAAACACCAGATATTCAGTGGAATAGTAAAGGCGCACCTGCTTCAGCAAATTTAACAGGTGGCCAGTTCACAGCAGATGCAAAACTGATCAATGCACCAGATGGTGACACTTTGAATTACACTTGCAAAGATCAAACGACAGCCTCGGCAAGTTGTGAAATCCAAGGTCAGGGTAAATTTAGCTTATCAGGAGCAAAAGACCAGGATCAAATTATTGTCACTGCTGAAGATTCAATGAAAAAGGCAGATGCGGTTGATAGTGATCCAATTACGGTAAAGGCAGATAAGCCTTCTGGGAAAGTTGATGTAACACTTTATGGCACAATTCAGTATTACCAGGTCTATGGTCCTGGAACTATTCAAAGTAGAAACTGGTATACCAATTATAGTCTTGGAGAGCTTGACTTGAGTAAAAATCCAGTTCGTTTAAACCCATGGAATGCAGGTTTTGATATTTCACAAGCGATTACCTGTCCGCTTCCAACTGGGGATGAAAAAAATATTATTTATCAAATCCAGGGAGATGCAAACCATATTACTTGCACAATAAAGCAAGGTGGCTCAAGTGCGCAGAAAAACTATGTAACGCCAACTTATCCTGATCAGAATGATCAGGTGAAAGCATGGGAATCTGGTGTGCAATACGGACAGTGGAATAAAGGCAACTTGAAATCGCGGGTTAAATATGATGGGCAGGAATGGGTGTGTTGTTCATGGATTAATGACACAACAAAAAACCCGGAAGAAACATATAAAACCCAAGGTTGGAAAATATGGGAAAAATTTGATCCTTCTAAAAACGTTTGTAATACCTAGATAACAGCTTCAGCAATATAGGTAAGGGTTAATATTAACATAGAAACAATATAACAGGAGAACTATTTAGTATGAATGGAAAAACCAAAAAACCATTGATAAAAAAGCGCCATGTTTGCTTTGCCATTATTAGTGTTTTATCATCAACAGCAGCTTATGCTGACTATGAGCTAACGGTTAACAATAATTCGGTTGTCCCTTTAATTATTGCGCCACAAGGCAAAAACAAGATCAATGTGCCTGCAAAAAAGTCGATGAAGCTTTCATTATCAACAGGACGCAATGTTGCCATCCAATATCAGCAGTCAGGCTATATGGCGCAGAATATGGCCTATCTTGACAGACCAACAACCACTTTTGGCGTACAAGGAACGCCATTTGAGACCTCAGCGCCTGGCAGGCAAAGTTTAAAGGTTAAAATCAATGGCGGAAAAGGTTCGTTCATTACTGGTCCTGGTAATCATTTAAGTGGGATTTGTAAGGCAGATGGCGCAGGGTTTTGGTGCCCAACAAATACATCAGATCATGGTGGGGCGCTTACTTTAGATGTCAGTGGTGGTCAGCTGCCACCACCAACACCAAATTATGTAACGCCAACTTATCCTGATCAAAATGATCAGGTGAAAGCGTGGGAATCTGGTGTGCAATACGGGCAGTGGAATAAAGGTAATTTGAAATCACGGGTTAAATATAATGGGCAAGAATGGGTTTGTTGTTCATGGATTAATGACACAACAAAAAATCCAGAAGAAACATATAAAACCCAGGGTTGGAAAATATGGGAGAAATTTGATCCTTCTAAGAATGTTTGTAATAACTGATTTTTACTTTCTTGTACTATCTATAAGCTTTCTCACAGACTCTTGCTTTACATATTTATACATCTTTATACATTTCACGTGTATGCCCATTTTCATCAATTTAAAATATTATTTTTTTGTGTATTTTTTTCGTGACAATCGTTCATGAAAAAATTAATCTGATTAGACGGAAGTAAATTGAGTAGGAAACAAAGGGGAAGGTTATGCAATATAAAAGAATTATTGGGCTTGGCTTAAGTCTGTCCGCACTATTGGTATTAGCAGGCTGTGGGGGGCAGGATGCTAATAAAGATAAATCAACTCATGCAGTCACACAGTATGCGCCAAAGGGTAAAGACACATTTGTTCGTGGGAATGGCTCAGAGCCTGATTCACTTGATCCGGCACACGCACAAACTAATGTTGCTGCTGGTATTTTGTATGATATCGGCGAAGGGCTTTTAAGCGAGAACCAAGCCAATGAACCAGTACCAGGCGTAGCAAAATCATGGAAAGTCTCTGATAATGGCTTGGTTTATACTTTTTATTTACGGAAAGATGCTAAATGGTCAAATGGTAAGCCAGTTACAGCTGAAGACTTTGTTTACGCATTAAAGCGGGCGGTTACACCCATGACAGCCTCAGAGATGGCCTATAAATTAGCACCAATTAAAAATGCACAGGCGATTATGGATGGCAAAAAGCCCGTATCAAGTCTTGGTGTAAAAGCCATTAACGCACATACACTTCAAATCACTTTAGATTATCCGGTTTATTATTTCTTAAGCATTATGACTGATCCGGTGTCCTATCCTGTATATAAGCCAGGCGTTGAGCAATACGGTGAAGGGTTCTTTAGCCTGGGTAATGGCAAATATGTGACAAATGGTGCTTATTATTTGAAAGAATGGATCCCTAATGGCCATGTAACAGTAACAAAAAACCCTTATTACTGGGATGCCAAAAACGTACATATTAAGAATGTCAAATTCTTACCGATTACTGATCGCATGGCGGCTTATAATGCCTACAAATCAGGACAGATTGATTATGTTATGTATGTCCCAACGACAAATTTAGATGCGATCAAAAAGGAATACGGTGATCAATTGCGCTCGGCACAGTGGTTGACAACGGAATATCTTGATTTCAATTTGACTAAGCCACCATTTAAGGATAATGTAAAACTGCGTGAAGCCTTAAATCTTGTTATTAATCGCAAAGACCTGGTTAAGTATGTAACAAAAGAAGGTGATACACCAATTTATAGTTTCTTCCCGCCAACAATAGAAGGGGGTATTTATAAAGATATTGCTTATCAATGGCATAATTGGCCGATGGACAAACGCATTGAATTAGCGAAAAAGCTTTATAAAGAAGCCGGTTATTCCACAGCGAATCCTTTGAAAATATCGCTTGAGTACAACACCGATCCACTGCATAAAAAGGTCATGGAGGCTATTGCACAGATGTGGCAGCAAACCCTTGGTGTTGAGACATCTTTAGCAAACTCAGAATTTAAGGTCTTTTTAAAGATTCGCCAGTCTCATAGCTATGATGGCGTTGCCCGTGATGCTTGGGTTGCTGATTTTAATGCGATGGATAATTTTGCAAACATGTGGATGTGTGATAATCCGCAAAATAATCCAGGTTATTGCAATCCTGAATATGATAAACTAATACGTGAAGGGCAAAAACAGCTTACCGCACAGGCAGCTAAGCCTTATTATACAAAAGCTTTAGAGCTTGCTATGGCAGATTATCCGATGGTGCCGCTGTATTCTAATGCTGTTGTGCACCTGGTAAAACCCTATGTCGAAAACTATCAAATGAAGACAAACCATTTAGATCATGTTTATGATAAATGGTTTTCGTTTGACTATGGCAATAAGTAATAACTAAAAAGTAATGATCTACATTTACCAATGATGGTTTAATATAGCTGTGCTGAAAATAGCACAGTGCATAGATGGATTTGTGAAGATAAGCATTATAAAAGCGGGAGAACAAAGTGTTCAGTTACATTATCAGGCGCCTTCTAGGGGCGATTCCAACTGTTTTTGCGGTGGTTTTAATCAGCTTTTTGATGGTGCATTTAACCCCTGGGGACCCATTTGCCACCGAGCGTGCGTTATCACCTGAGGTTTTAAAGCAGCTGCATCATCAATACCACTTGGATTTACCGCTTTGGAAGCAGTTTATTTATTATTTAAATGATTTGATTCATGGAAATTTAGGTTATTCATTTAAATACCAAGGTCAATCAATAAACCATCTTGTTTTTCCAGAAGGTGGCCAAGGTGGTTTTTGGGTGTCGGTGCAATTAGGTTTTTTTAGTGTATTAATTGCAAGTATTCTGGGTATTATCTTTGGTGTTTTTTCAGCGCTAACACGAAATACAAAACTTGATTTTATTGATCATGGTATCAGCATTATTGCAATGCTTTTTATCTCAACGCCTATCGTAGTCACAGCACCGATTGCTGTTTTGGTCTTTGCGGTGATGCTTGGCTGGTTTCCAGCCGGTGGCTGGGGAGACTGGGAAGACATGGTGTTACCAGTGATTGTTTTGGCCATCCCTTATATTGCTATTATCACGCAAATTGCGCGTAGCAGTTTGATTGAGATTCTAAGCTCACCATTTATTCGCACAGCCAAAGCAAAAGGCTTATCAATGCCAAGAATTGTTTGGAAACATGCGCTGAAACCTTCGTTAATGCCGGTGGTATCTTTCTTAGGTCCTGCTGTTGCAGGGATTTTAACCGGTTCAGTTGTGGTAGAAACGGTTTTCACCATTCCTGGTATCGGAGTGCAGGTTGTCCAAGGGGCAACCAATCGTGATTATAACCTCGTGCTTGCATTGACAATTATCTATAGCCTTTTAGTGATCTTGTTTAATTTGATCGTTGATATTGTCTATGCCTTTCTAGATCCAAAAATTCGTTATTAAATTGAGGTGAACAATGACAAAAAGCTATACGCTTGTGCAAAAACAGAAAAACGCAGATTTTTTGGAAGATGTGGCCAGCCAGTCACATCAAGAAGCCTTTAAGGGGAGAAGTCTATACTATGATGCATGGCAGCGATTCAAAAAAAACAAAATCGCGTTGATGAGTTTATGGTTACTTATTTTAATCGTTTTGGCTGTTATCCTTTTACCCTGGTTTTCTCCTTACACTTATGCGCATCAAGATCTATTACAAGTCTATCAGGGGCCAAGTGCTGAGCACTGGTTTGGAACAGACAGCCTGGGAAGGGATGTATTTACACGTGTCATGGTTGGTGGACGGGTAACCCTTGAGATTGGCTTTGTTGCCACCTTTGTCAGTGTGGTAATTGGCACATTGGTCGGTGCGACAGCAGGCTTTTTAGGCGGGAAGATCGATAGCATATTAATGCGTATCGTGGATATTCTTTATGGTCTGCCTTTTATGTTTTTTGCGATTTTATTGGTAACGCTCTTTGGCCGGAATTTTATTTTAGTATTCGTGGCTATTGGTGCAGTCAGTTGGCTTGATATGGCACGGGTTGTTCGTGGGCAGACGCTAGGGTTAAAAAATAAAGAATTCATTGAAGCCGCGTATGTCTGTGGTGTTAAAGAGCGTACGATTATAACACGCCATATTATTCGTAACCTTATTGGTATTGTTGCTGTCTATATCACATTAACAGTCCCTGTTGTGATTATGACAGCCGCATTTTTAAGCTTTTTAGGCCTTGGTATTCAGCCACCAATGACTGATTGGGGTGGATTGATCAGTGATGGTGTCCAGGTGATTGCTTTTAACTATTGGTGGTTGTTGATCATTCCGTCAATTTTTCTCACATTAACATTACTATGCTTTAATTTTGTTGGGAATGGTTTAAGAGATGCCTTAGATCCAAGAGAGCAACGCTAGGTATTTAATGGGAGAGAAATATGACATTATTAAAAGCAACTGATTTGGAAGTGAAGTTTAAAACAAATGATGGCTTAGTCAGTGCCGTCAATAAAATTAATTTTAGCCTTGATCATAGTGAAACACTAGGGATTGTGGGTGAGTCAGGCTCAGGAAAAAGCCAGACGGTTTTAGCATTGATGGGGTTATCAGCTTCTAATGCTGTGGTTTCAGGCTCTGTGAAATTTGATGGTCAAGAATTAGTTGGTTTACCCGTTAAGGCATTAAATACAATACGTGGTAATAAAATTTCCATGATTTTTCAAGACCCTATGACGTCTTTAAATCCTTATATTACTGTGCAAGCACAATTGTGTGAAACAATGATGATTCATCGAAACTGCAGTAAGGCAGAGGCAAAAAAGCAAGCACTGGCGATGCTGGATGCCGTGCATATTCCTGATGCAAAAAATCGAATTAAACTCTACCCACATGAATTCTCAGGCGGTATGCGTCAACGGGTCATGATTGCAATGGCTTTAATGTGCAAGCCAAAGTTGTTAATTGCAGATGAACCAACAACTGCCTTGGATGTAACGGTACAAGCGCAAATTTTAAAATTACTCAAAGAGCTTCAGCATGAGTTTAAGATGGCGACGATCCTGATTACACATGATATTGGTGTTGTCGCAGGCGCGTGTGATCGTGTGATGGTGATGTATGGTGGCTGCCCTGTTGAAAGCGCTAAAGTGGATACTTTGTTTGGTGCACACTCCCATCCCTACACAGAAGGGCTAATGCTGGCAACACCACGTGTTGACTTGCCAAAGTCGATGTTGCAGTCGATTCCAGGAGAGCCACCGGATTTATCCAGTTTGCCACCAGGATGTGCCTTTGCACCAAGGTGCCCGCGTGCAACGCAAGTATGTGTGGACAGCATGCCAAAGTTGATGCCAATTGCTGATTGCAATGAACACCTTGCTGCCTGTTATCATCCAAGAATACCCACATCGGAGGCATGCTAATGGAAACCGTTTTACATATTGATGATTTAAAAGTACATTTCCCACTGAAAAAATCCTGGCCATGGCAGAAAACGCGCTTTGTTAAAGCGGTTGATGGCGTATCCTTTGAAGTAAAAAAAGGTGAAACGCTAGGCATTGTCGGGGAATCAGGCTGTGGTAAATCAACTTTGATCCGTGCGATTGTTGGCTTAGCAAAAGCAACCAATGGTAAAGTTGTCTGGTCTGGTAAGGATTTAACAGCATTAAAACATAAAAAGCAGTGGCAGCCTGTACGCAATGAGATTCAGATGATTTTTCAGGATCCATTGGCATCACTAAATCCAAGGATTACGATTGGTAATATCATCGCTGAACCTTTAAGGGTGCATGAGCCTCACTTATCTAAAAAGCAAAGAAGTCAGCGTGTTGAAGAAATGATGCGGATGGTTGGTTTGTCACCCAAGCATATTAATCGTTATCCTCATCAGTTTTCAGGTGGGCAGTGTCAGCGAGTGGGTATTGCCAGAGCACTTATACTTAAGCCTTCCATCTTAGTTTGTGATGAGCCGGTTAGTGCTTTGGATGTTTCTATTCAAGCACAGGTGATTAACCTATTGAAAGATTTGCAAAAAACACTAGGCTTAACAATTTTATTTATTGCACACAATCTAAGTGTGGTCAAACACATTTCAGATCGAATTATGGTGATGTATTTAGGTCATGCGGTTGAAATAGGTGAGGCAAAGTCACTATGTAACGAGCCTAAGCATCCTTATACTAAGGCATTGTTATCTGCGGTACCCCTCCCGGATCCTGATGCTGAGCGCAATAAGAAAATCCAAATATTAGAAGGAGACTTACCGTCTCCAATTAACCCGCCATCAGGTTGTGTCTTTCGTACACGTTGCCCGATTGCTGATATGCAGTGTGCACAAAAGAAGCCACTTTTAAAAGCGGATGAGAACACGCGAAAAGTTGCCTGCTTAAAAGTCTAAGCATTAATGTAAAAAGGAAAAAACAATGGATAAACGAGTTATCAGGAAGTTTTATCGATATTTAGCCGCAGGTTTATTAGGGCTTATAGCTTTGATGTTGTTTGGTTGTGATAATACGCAAAATAAGCCTGTGGATAATGCAAATAAAACGTTGGTGATTGGTAATGGTGCCGGGCAAATTCCAACGCTTGATCCAGGTAAGTGGAGTGATAACACATCACTAAGAGTCATTCATGACTTATTTGAAGGCTTAGTGTTTGAAACACAACAAAATAAGATTATTCCAGGGTTAGCAGTTACCTGGGCGGTTTCTGAGGATAAAAAGACCTATGTCTTTTATTTACGTAAAGATGCCAAATGGTCCAATGGCAAGCCAGTGACAGCCTATGATTTTGAATACGCGTTTAAACGCAATGTAGATCCAAAGACAGGCGGACAACAAGTCGATGTTTTTCGCCCTATCGTTAATGGAAACGAAATTATTGCTGGAAAGTTGCCATCAAGCGCACTTGGTGTTAAGGCATTAAATGCAGATACATTAGAGATAAAGCTTGCTTACCCTTACCCATTTTTCCTGGAATCTTTATTAAATCCAGTGACTTACCCATTATATAAACCTGCAATAGAAAAATATGGTGATGCATGGACCCAGGTTGGGAAAATGATCTCAAATGGCCCTTATATGCTTAAAGAGTGGGTGCCAAATGGCCATATCCTCGTGAAAGAAAATCCATATTATTGGGATAAAAAAGCGATCCATATCAAACAGGTGAAATATTTACCGATGAGCTCACAGACCGAATACAGTCAGTTTCTCGCAGGTCAGGTGGATATGACATATACGGTTCCATCAGGTTTTTCAAAGGTACAATTTGAAAAGCGCTTTGGTAGCGAATTTATTAATGTTCCAATGCTTGGTACTTATTTTTACTGGTTTAATATGAAAAAGCCGGGGGTCAATAATGTTGCAGTACGACAAGCCCTGACAATGGTGGTTGACCGAAATGCTATCGTACAAAGCATTCTAAAACTTGGGCAAACACCGCTATATGGACAGGTTCCGAATGATTTACAAGGTGGAATTTATAAAGGTTTATATCTTAAGCTGCCTAGTTACCAATGGGTAAAATGGCCAATGAATAGGCGGATTGATTATGCAAAATCGCTTTTAACAAAAGCAGGGTTTTCAGCAGAGCATCCGCTGATATTAACAATTAGCTTTAACACTCAAGAATCACATAAAATGGTTGCAGAGGCTATTGCGCAGATGTGGATTCGTGCCTTTGGCGATCTGGTGAAGGTAACGCTTAATAATCAAGAGTGGAAAGTCTATTTACAGGATTTGCAAAATGGCAATTATGATATTGGGCGAATGGGTGGTATTGCAACTATTAATGAAGCAAGCAACTTTTTAGAAAGTTATTTGTGTGGCAACGTGAGTAATTATGGACAGTTTTGTAACGATAAACTTGATAAGTTTTACTATCAGGGAATGGCCTCATTAACAAAGAAAGCATATGATGAGAATATGGAAAAAGCACTGCTTGTCGCCATGAAAGCCTATGTCACCTTGCCCATATATGATTACACTTATAGTCGATTTGTCAGTAACAGAGTAGGTGGATATGATCCACAAAAAAACTATATGGATTCTGTTTACTCTAAGTGGTTTTATTTTAAATAATGGTGTCAGATGTTACATTTTTTCATTAACTGCAGTAGGTTACGCTATTTGTAATTTTAGGGACATGGAGATGCAATTCATAATGCGCCCAGCAACACCTTTAAATCATCACCCTACGCCAAGGCTTCGGGCTGACAGGCGAAAAATAACATTCTAGCATCACCTGAAGCACATAATTTCCATATTTAGCCTTATTATCGAAACCTATCATAATCGATAATAAGTCAAGTTTTTAATTCTAAAGGTGGTGATAACCTTTAACCCTATTATCTGTTTTACACATTTTCGATAATAATGTAAGTTTACTTGTTGTATGCCTCTACAACGCTTTTAGCATCACGCTCAATGTCACCATTATCGGAATTTATAGTAAAACTAGCCACCTCAGCGAACCAAGGATTACGTTCTTTTTGCAATCCATCCAATAGCGCTGAATAATCAGCAACAGGCAGTAGCGGCCTATAATTGCTCATTCTCTCAGCTTGAACTGAGGTGCTTACCTCAATATAAACGGTAAATTCTGACTTTAATATTTCACGAGCTTTTGGATCACAAGCAACATTCTCATCTGTGGTAACCACGATGTTTTCCTGAGTAATCTGGTGTTGCAGGATTTCAGTTAATGTTTGATTGAATTTATCTTCACTGCCAGCACCAAATACATCGGTAACGCTGCGACCAATAGATGCAACGCTAGCTAAAACGTCTGCATTAATAAACTTCCAACCTAATTGCTTAGCCACTTCTTCTGCCACTACGCCTTTGCCAGCACCTGATTGGCCAACAATAAATATTCTTTTCACTTTGCTCATATACGCCTCCACACGTTTTGTCATCAACCCAGTTAAAATTATACTGGTTTTTGGCTGAAATATATCTTTTGGATCTAACATGTCCTTTAAGTGTCATATTTTGCTACTTTTAGGACATGCTATACACGCACTATTATCGATTTACGTAAAACATGATAACATACTTCAATCTTATTCTCACCTTTGGAATTAAAAACTTGACTTATTATCGAATATTGATATTATCGAGAATAAAGGCTATACTTAAGTCTAGAAATCAAGAGGTTTAAAGCATGGATATACAACAATCATTATCAGGCAAAGTGATTAAATCACCCAAGGGCTATAATGCCTATGTGCCTAATCCACTACCTCCGGCAATAGAATGGACCAACCAACTGGTAAGCACACTATCGCGGGCTGATTACTTGCTGGGTAAACTGGCTCGAGAAGGTAGCAAATTACCGAATCCTCATCTGCTAATGCGCCCCTTCATTACCCGTGAGGCCGTATTGTCCAGTAAGATAGAAGGTACCCATGCTACAATCGGTGAAATTTTAGCTCATAATGCAGGTGTATCCGTTAATCAGAATCCAGATGATTTGCAGGAAGTACAGAACTACATTACTGCTTTAGATTTTGGGTTAAAGCGCCTTGATGATCTACCTCTGTCCTTACGGTTAATAAAAGAAATTCATGAGCAATTAATGCAAGGCGTTAGAGGCTCACATGCCACGCCTGGTGAATTTAGAAAAACACAAAATTGGATTGGGCCTCCTGGTTGCACATTAAATACAGCCAAGTTTGTGCCACCACCAACAGATAACTTAGCAGATTGTTTAGGTGATCTAGAAAAGTTTTTACACGATCGTCAATTACCAGCCCTAATTCATATAGCGCTGTGCCATTATCAATTTGAAACAATCCATCCATTTTTAGATGGCAATGGTAGAGTTGGGCGTTTGCTAATTACATTGTTATTAATTGAGCAAAAGATGTTGCCATCGCCACTGCTTTATTTAAGTGCATTTTTTGAGGCAACACGAGATGAATATTATAGGCAATTATTTAACGTTAGCAGCAACAACACTTGGCAGGACTGGTTAATTTATTTTTTAAATGGTGTCGCTGTTCAATCAGAAGATGCTTTATCACGTGCTGAAAGGATTAATAACCTACTTAATAAATGGAAGCTGCAAGTTGCAAGCGGTTCATCTAGCGTTCCTGTAGACATTGTTGATCATTTTGCAGTGAATCCATACCTAACCATCAAAAAAATAGCTGAAGAGCTTGAGATTGCTTATAGCACTGCTGAACGTGGTGTTCGCAAACTGTTAGGCGAGAATATTATCAGCCAAGTCAATGATGGCAAGCGTGATAAAGTTTATTGCGCCACAGAAATATTATCCATATTAGAAGAACCAGCAAAAATTCATGCTGATGTTGAGGAAGAATAATATGAGTGCGCCAAGCAAAGCTAAGGCAATCAAGCTGGACAATCCAGCCCAGAAAAAGGCTAGCCACCAGTCTGGAACCGAACTACACATAATGCAAGGTAACGAACATTATGAAGCTGTAGTAAGGGCGGTCTATCAGCCACAACGCAAGTGAAGGTATTGAGCCCCGTAATATATCATCGTCGCACCTGATCAAGGTTTTCATTTGCCTGAAATCAGCACTACGCAATACGTAAAGGCGAGTATGCGTGGAGGTGCCGGGGTCTGAGTCCGTAGCGGGTAGATGAACTGATTGCTTTGGAACTTGGGAGAACCTTGCTATTTCTGAATGCTTATCTTGGAGCCTAAAAAGCTAGAGGTAAGTTTAGCAAGGTAGTCGGACTAGCTCGTAGTAGAGGTGTAAATAGGGT
>NZ_QLIT01000048.1 GCF_003574485.1 Facilibium subflavum | reverse complement strand
TGAAAACTGAAACCACTGATGCGAAAATGAGTTATGCGTGACCTCGTAGTCATCCCTGTGGATTTTGCTTTAAGCAGCCACGTTTGCGAGTTTGGGGCACGCACTTTTATATATCGAATGGACAACTTGTGCGTATGGTTACGGCCATAACCACGAATAGCAGATTGGCCTATAAAGGTTTAAAAACGTTGTCATTGTGTCAATAGGTTTAAGAGTGTATTGCAAGGTAAAGTAAGGACCGTTATCAGCCTTTAGATTAAACGGAGAATTTCTTTTGGCCTGTCGCTTGACAATACACATAGCAGGATGACAAAGGATGGGATGAAAACCAAGTATCGGTATAGACCTAATCAAGGTTTCTTGCCATAATGAAAGCAACATGAAAATAAAAACAACAGCAATGCAACGAAAAGCAAAAAAACTGCGTTTAAATACCAAACAGCCCTTTGGCATGTGGGTTATTCTTATTACCAATATCTTATTCACAATGGGTGTTACCACGGTGATGATCTGTTTTGATGATTACAGTAACCAAACCGCACCTTATTTGCCCCTGTCTTTGCAGCACGCTGATTTAAATCTGTATATCAATCTGTTTTTGTTTGGTTTTTCTGGCATTATCGGTGGATTATTAGGCTTTAATATCGGTTATAAGCGCTCTGTCGTGATCGGTATGATGTATGCCTTTGCCGGTTTAATCGTTTTATCTTTTAACAACCTGGCACTGATTGGATTTTCTGCTTATATTATCGGGCTTGGTCTTGCTGCACCTAATCTATTTACCACACTAAGCTTTTTATACACACAGGATGATCCAAGAAGGCATGCGGGTTTCACCCTTGTATACATGGGCAGTGTATTAGGTGCAGCCCTTGCCATTATCACCATAGATTTGTTTGTGAACGTATTAGGCTATCAAACCCTGTTTATTATCATGGCGGTATTAAGCCTTATTGCAACACTGATTTTTATCACCTCAAACACGAGACTTCATATCAGCGTTATTGATCGGATTAACCCTAAGTATGAGCCATCCACCTATACCGTAATCTTTATTCTGGTTATCTTATCAAGCCTTCTGGATTATTTTTTGGCTTATCTTTTTATCTTACAGATTACAACCATTTTGGTTAGTCTTATCTGCCTGGGATTTATGGTGCTTTACACTTATCTTGAAAAAGACCTTGCACAAAAAAAGCGTAATATTGCTTTGTTGGTGTTGTTATTTTTTAGCTGTTTTTTTTGGTTTATTGATAAAAACGTCCTGATTATCTTTATCGATTATGTCAAACTGTTTGGTAATAATTATGGTTTCACAGGAACACAAACCCTTTCGGCTGACTTTATGTTTGAGGCCAACATCATTCTTGTTTTTGCCATCGGCATTATCTCTGCTATTTTATGGAATAAAAACAAGCAAAAGCAGCATGTTATTCGTCTGATTAAAATGGTTGGCCTTGCACTTTTGCTCTCAAGCATTGTCTGCTTATTGCTATTTATTGGCTTTTGGCTTCAGCGCTTACATTATTATAATACGACAAGCTATTTATTATTGGCCATGGTTATGCTAAATTCGGCAGCTAAAGTCCTTCTACTTCCTTTATACTATGCAATGGTTGGCAAGTTTGCCCCACGAAAATATGAAGCGATTGTTATGGGGTTTTTCTTTGTTATCACTGCAGCACTTGGCAGCCTTGCCAACATGATCAATCAACAGATAAATATTATCTCCAAGGATTTTACACAGCAATACACCGCGTTGAGTTACTTATATGGTGGGTTATTTATCTTGACCTTGATACTCACAGGCATTATCTACCTCACGGCAAACATATGGAAGAAACACCTATAAAGTGCTTAAATTTAAGCCATCAGCTCTTGCTTTTTTAGCAACTTCCCCCATATACTATTAAGCAATAAATACGCTATGAACAAAATGATTATAACCACGATAAGGAGAAGACATGAATAGCCCCTTTGACTATAAAAAACAACCCGGTGCACGCGTTATTGATCAACGCAGCAGCACTTCGGTGATTCAAGCCAATAAAGTGCTTAGAAACACCTATCTTCTATTATCACTGACTTTGGTATTTAGTGCTTTAACAGCTGGATGGTCCATGGCCGTTGGCGCACCGGTGATAAGCCCAATTTTAACACTTATTATCTACTTTGGCCTGCTTTTTGGTGTTCAAGCCACAAGAAACAGTCCAATGGGGTTAGTGCTCACCTTTGCATTAACCGGCTTTTTAGGCTGGACATTGGGGCCTATTTTAAACTTTTACATCACTGCCTTCTCAAACGGCTCTGAGCTTATTATGATGTCACTTGGTGCCACAGGTGCGATCTTCTTAGGCCTATCCGCCATCGCACTTAATCCTAATCGTGATTTCTCACGTCTAGGTTCTTTTCTTGGTATTGGCGCATTGGTTGCCTTGGTTGCAATCGTTGTAAACTTATTCTTGCAAATGCCAGCCTTATATTTAGCGCTTTCTGTCATTATTGCCTTTATCTCAGGCGGCTTTATCTTATGGCAAACCAATCAAATCGTTCGCGGTGGGGAGACCAATTATATCGTGGCAACCGTCACCATCTATGTCTCCATCTTAAACATATTCTTAACGATCTTACAATTCTTAGGCATGTTTGCCGGTAATCGTAACTGATATTAATCCTTAATCCTATCCAATACTAACAAACTTCGTCACAGCCGCTAGGCGGCTATTTATGTAGCACAATTGCACACAATGCTTTACATAAAACATTATCCATGATAAAACTTCCTCTCAAGAAAAACCGCTAAATAAAAAGGATGATCATATGCGCCTTGCCCATGTTATGATTCGCGTAAATGACTTAGATGAATCGATCAATTTTTATCATGATATTTTCAAAATGAATGTATTGAAAAAGACACAAAACGAAGCTTATCGTTATACATTAGCTTTTATGGGCTATGGCGATGATATCAACGCCGTTACCGCCCTTGAGCTCACGTATAACTGGGATACAAAAAGCTATGATCACGGTGATGCCTTTGGACATTTATGCATTGAAGTCGATGATGTTTATAAGGCTTGTGAAATGATTCAAAATAAAGGCGGAATTGTCACACGCCCTGCTGGCCCTGTTAAAGGTGGCACAAGCATTATTGCCTTTGTAAAAGACCCAAATGGCTATCAGATTGAACTCATTGAGAAAAAAGTCCGCTAAAAAACCAATTAACGCCGTTTGATTATTGGTTTTTAGATAAAAAATGCTACAATGACGGCCATGTCCTGATAGTTCAACGGATAGAACAAGCCCCTCCTAAGGGCTAGATGCAGGTTCGATTCCTGCTCGGGACACCAGATTTTATCTACCATCATTTCGTCCGAAATAAATTTACCAAGTAGCCACTATGACAGAAATAACTTAGCATAGACGCATTCAGTTTATGCCAAGGAGCGCTTATGAAAGATAAACCAAATGCAGTCATGAAATTATATCAGCACCCATTATTTGACCCAAATGCAGCCGCACAAATCTTTGCGCTTTTACCCTTTGATGGACATAATTCATCATGTGTTGCATTGCAAAGCCTGTCACCTAAAGATGAAAACCATCATGCACATGATATTTATCTTACTTTTCTTAAAAGCCATTCATGGAAAAAGCTTATAGAAGAAAGTGGACTGAGCTATACTGCTAATCTAATGTTGCAGGATATAGATCGAAGCATGATGAACCGATGTATTATCGCCATGTTACAGATTATCAATAATCAGCCACTTGAGAATGAAGAAGACTTGCAACTGCTTCATACCCATCATGCAGAAAGAAACACGCTTTATGATATCGCACGCGCAATCTATCGATTAAGAGATAATAAATATGCTGCAGCTTATCTGGCAGAAAACCTTAAAACCAATCTAGATATTGCTAAGGCTGCACTTCAAAACAATGGGTTTGCTATTCAGTATTTCTCTTATGATTTAATTGCAAACAACCCTGATATTGCAATGCTAGCTGTCACACAAAATGGATTGGCCATTAAATATTTAGCTGAATTTATAGAAGCCCATCCAGAAATTGCTATTGCCGCTGTCAAACAAACACCTTTTGCCCTTCAATACCTGCCGGATGCATTTTTAGAGGAAAGGCCTGATATCGCCGTAACAGCATTTCACCAACACGGCGATATTGTTTTTGACTTAGACTTGATTCCAGCATCTATTGTCGGGCTTGTTGAAGAAGCTAGCCTAAACACAGAGGAATTAAGCTTTCACAATGTCCAAGGTGTAACCGATATAGAGTTACTCAACCCTAAATTGATGTGATTAGATAAAAATAAACAACGCTTTTCACGAGGATCATCGCCAAGCAATGATGACGGTTCTTTGATAAGGAACGCCTTTGATTTTGGCCATAACCTCCTTGAGCACCCAACGATAATCACGTGGATCCCCGCCAGGCGATGATGACGAAGGCTATTATCCTTTGGCTATAAGCACCTCACCCGTCACAGCCGCCTGGCGGCTGTCCACGTAAAGGTTATTCCTAAGCAATAACGGTTGGGGCCGTATGCAAAGACTGATCCAATTGCAGAAAACCTAAAAGGTTGTGGCTAAAACTGGCACATCCTTGCCGATATCTGCATAAAACGCATTAACAAAGGCATCAAAATATCCTTCATCCAAAGATTTTCTAATCCCTTTCATTAAATTTTGAAAATAGGTAATATTATGAATCGTGTTTAATCGTGCACCTAACCCTTCTTTTGTCTTATCCAAATGATGAAGATACGCTTTTGAGAAATTCTGACAGGTATAACATTCACAGCTTTCATCAAGCTTTGTTGTATCTGTCTTATAGCGACTATTGCGAATTCTTACCACACCTTCTTTGACAAACAAATGGCCATTTCGTGCATTGCGTGAAGGCAGCACACAATCAAACATATCCACACCGCGCCTGACACCTTCAACCAGATCTTCAGGCTTCCCAACTCCCATTAAATATCGTGGTTTATCCTGTGGCATCTGATGTGCTGTGTGATCTAAAATACGAATCATTTCTGATTTTGGTTCACCAACCGATAACCCGCCAATGGCATAACCATCAAAGCCAATCTCTGTTAAAGCGGCAAGTGATTGATCACGTAAGTGCGTATACATCCCGCCTTGAATAATCCCAAATAATGCTGCTGGATTATCACCATGGGCAATTTTACTTCGCTTTGCCCAGCGCATTGACAGCTCCATGGATTTTTTGGCTTCAAGCTCCGTCGCAGGATATGGTGTACATTCATCAAAACACATCACGATATCTGAGCCTAGATCACGCTGGATTTGCATTGATTTTTCCGGATCAAGAAAGACTTTGGCGCCATCTAAGGGTGAGCGAAACGTTACCCCTTCTTCAGTAAGCTTTCTTAATTGACCCAAACTAAATACCTGGAAACCACCTGAATCGGTTAAGATCGGGCCTTGCCACTGCATAAAATCATGCAGATCACCATGTAATTTGATAATATCTGTGCCAGGTCTAAGCCATAAATGAAAGGTATTGCCCAATAAAATCTGCGCCCCTGTATTTTTGACATCATCCGGGCTTAAAGATTTCACCGCACCGTAAGTACCTACTGGCATAAAGGCCGGGGTTTCAACGATGCCACGTTTGAAATGAATCTCACCACGGCGCGCCTTGTTGCTGGTTGTTAATAGTTTAAATTTCATTTTGTATTTTGATAAAAAATGCAATGGGCACAATACTAGGCAATTCGCTGTAAAAAAGCAATTGAAAAAGTCAAAGTTACTTTTTATCTGGTGGGACACCTAACATGCTTAACACATGCGCGGCAATCTCAGTAAAAACAGGGGCGGCAGCCGAACCACCACCATAGGCCTGACCTTTTGGATCATCGATCACCACCACAATCACAAACTGTGGATCAGATGAAGGTACGATCCCCACAAAGGTTGCCATATAACTATCGGTTGCATAACCTCCGGCAACTGCCTTTCTTACCGTGCCTGTCTTGCCTGCAACATGATAGCGAGAAAGCCGTGCTTTTGAAGCAGTACCGCCAAGGCCTTCAACAACAGATGTCAACATATCAAGCATTTTAGCTGAGATGTCTTTATCAATTACAGGATAGCCTTGTGTTGGGATTTGTGGATCATGGCGCAATAGGGTTGGATGAATAAGCTTGCCACCATTGGCAATGGCTGCATAGGCTTGAGCAATTTGTAAAGCCGTTGCATTCATTCCATAACCAAATGATAAGGTTGCCAGTGGAAACTCACCCCATTTACGCGGACTTGGCACAAAACCAGAACGCTCACCAGGAAAAGCAATACCCGTAATACGCCCAAAACCAAACTCACGCATGGTATCAGCTAAATCATTCGCAGGTAAGGATAAAACCATTCGAGAAATCCCCACATTGGAAGACTTCATTAAAATATGCCGTAAATCCATTTCGCCATAATTGCGAAAATCGCGCACTGTGCGCCCATTTAAACGATAAAAACCAGGTGATGTATCAATCACAGTATCCACATCATATTTGCCACTTTTTAATCCAGCAACAGCAGCAAATGGTTTCATCACAGAGCCTGGTTCATATACATCGGTTAATACACGATTTCGGCGTTTATCGGCTGTTGCATTTTGGAGATTGTTGGGATTGTATGAAGGGTAGTTCACCATCGCCAAGACCTCACCGGTATGTACATTTACAATAACGGCAGAACCTGCAGCGGCATTATTCTCTATAACACCTTCTTTAAGATATTTATAGGCAATATACTGCACCTTTCGATCAATACTTAAATAGATATCCTGCCCATGTTTAACGATCTGATCGTCTTCATTTTTTCTTGCCACCCCGCCTTTTAAATCGCGATGGATAGAGCGCTTACCATCTTTGCCTGTTAAAGCCTTGTCATATTGAAGCTCAACACCTTCTTGGCCCTTACCATCAATATTGGTAAAGCCCACAACGTGTGCGGTAATCTCGGCATCAGGATAATAACGTTTAAACTCTCGATCAAGATGTATACCTTTAATATTCATCTGCTGGATTTCTGATGCAACAAAAGGCGAGACTTGCCTTTTAATATACACAAATCCACTTCTGCCTTGACCTTTTTTAATCCGTGCTAAAATCTCCATTTTATCGGCACTTGATAAGTCAAGCTTATCTAAAAGCGTAAGCAACTTTGGATCATCAGCAGAAACAAAATAAGGGTCAGCCCAAATAGAATCAACCGGAGTGCTAATAGCCAAAGGTTTACCTTCTCGGTCCAAAATCATCCCACGATAGGCGCGGCTTATTGTTGTTCTTTGTGAACGATTTTGCCCTTCTTTTGCAAGCCTTTCATGCTCAACACTCTGCATATGAATAAGCTTAAAGACAACGATACCAATGGCAATAATTAAGACAAATAAGATAAAAAAATAGCGCCATGCTTTGCTCATAAATTATCAACCTGTATTGTTTTAATCTCTTTCACACCAGGTAAATGCATGTTGTTTTTCTCGGCAAAATGTTCAATATTGGTGGGTGAGGCTAATGTGCTGTGTTCAATTAAAATTTGTGTCCATTGATCGCGTAAATCTTCTTGTTGATAATAAAGCTTCTGCTCTTTATCCAATAAGACTTTATATTGGTATTTTACAACAACCACCATAAAAGCCGAAGCAATCAATATGATACAAAACGCAAAGGCAATCATGACTTTGGTGTCAAAAATACTCTTAAACAGTGATTGGAAAAGTTTGGCACGAACCTCAGCACGCGTCATCGTCATGCGATTTTCTCCACTGCTCTTAAAATAGCACTTCTTGAGCGTATATTTTCATCGAGCTCATTGCTGTCTGCTTTAGCTTTTTTGATGATCCATTTAAATTTAGGTTTAAAGGTATTCACTAAAGGCAAGTGCCGAGGCAAATTTTTTTGCTCACCTTGAATATTGCCCACCATAAATCTTTTTACAATTCGATCTTCAAGTGAGTGGAAGCTTATAATACTCAAGCGCCCTTTAGGTGCCAAAATCTCCAGCATATCCCCCAATGCCTTTTTCAACTCCTCAAGCTCTTGATTCACATAAATGCGTAATGCTTGAAAACAACGTGTTGCTGGGTGTTTTTTTTCTCTTTTACCAATGCTCTGATAAATCAAATCCGCCAACTCAGTCGTGCTTGTTAAAGTCTGCCCATCATCCAAATGTTTTTTAATCGCACAGGCAATCTTCCATGCATGTTTTTCCTCACCATAGGTACGAAAAATATCGGCAAGCGCTTGCTCATCGTGTGTAATTAAAACCTCACTTGCAGGGATGCCTTGTGTTGGATCCATACGCATATCTAAGGGGCCTTCTTTTGAAAAACTAAATCCGCGCACAGCTTCATCAAGCTGTGGTGAAGAAACCCCAAGATCAAGTAAGACACCATCGATTTTACCTAAAAGCCCATGTCGCTGGCAGTAATCTTTCATTGATGAAAACGGTGCATGTATGATGGAGAAATTATCCTGGGTAAAATGTGATTTTGCATAATTTACTGCGTTAGGATCGCGATCAAAAGCGATAAGGCGTCCCTTATCAGATAGTTTTTTTAATAACGCCTTTGTATGTCCACCACGACCAAAAGTCCCATCGATATAAATACCATCTGATTTAACCGATAACGCATCAATTGATTCATCTAAGAGGACTGAATAATGCATGTGTTTTTAACATCCTTAATAAATTCGCTGATTTGTGTTGCTGCCTGAGCTATATTATCAAGGTTTGCTTCAATAATCGATGAAAAAAAACTGCCAACAATAGCACCATCAGCACCCGCCTGCCAGATTTTTCTGACATGTGCCGGTGAAGAAATGCCAAAGCCGACAATTATTGGCTGATCGATTAGTTTACTTAGATGTTTGACCCGATCAATAGTTTCTTGGGCAACTTCCTTTTTTGTCCCGGTTGTGCCAAATCCACTTAGTACATAATTAAAAGCACTGCTATTTTGCGCTAACTGCTTTACCCGTTGATCATCAGCATTAGGTGCGATCATTTGTACCGCACCAATATCGTACTTTTTTAATAACGCTAAATGTGCCGTTGCCTCATCAAAGGGCAAATCTGCACAAACAACACCATCAACGCCGACCTGTGAAAGCTTCTCATAAGCACGCTCACCTTGGCTAAATAAAAGGTTGTAATACAATAACAAGCCAATTGGAATTGTTTTATTGTATTGGCGAATTTTTTGCAATAACGCAATACTGCGATCAAAGCTCATCCCACTTTTAAGCGCTCTTTGCATTGATCGTTGATTGGTTGGCCCATCAGCAATTGGATCTGAAAAAGCAAACCCAAGCTCTAAAGCATCAGCGCCTGCATCAATCGCACTTTTAATTAAAAAAAAGCTTTGATCAAAATCAGGATCACCTAAGGTAAAAAAAGGGACAAAAATCTTTTTATTCTTTTGCGCGAATAATTTTTCAAATCGATTCATTTGCCAGCCCCTTTTTATATGCAAAATAACTATGTAAATCTTTATCGCCACGACCTGATAAATTTACCAATACGCGCTTAGCGGATAAAACATCTTGAGATAACCTTAAAGCCAACGCCACGGCATGTGCTGACTCAAGTGCCGGGATAATCCCTTCCTTTTTCGATAATTGCTCAAAAGCATCAATGGCTTTGTTGTCAGTAATACCATGATATTGTACACGCTTTGTCTGCTGCAAAAAAGCATGCTCAGGCCCAATCCCTGGATAATCAAGTCCTGCTGATATTGAATAAGGCTCTGTAATCTGTCCATCCTTATCTTGTAAAAACAAAGAATGCATGCCATGGAAAACACCAGCCTGGCCTTTATTTAATGTCGCTGCATGCTTATCCGTCTCAACCCCCTTGCCCGCGGCTTCAGCACCATAGATTTTCACGCTTTGTTCATCTAAAAAGGCAGAGAAAATACCAATGGCATTGCTGCCACCACCAACACAGGCAATTACAGCATCTGGCAAATGTTGTGTCTGTAGTAACATCTGTTTTTTAGCTTCCTGACCAATAATGGCTTGAAAATAACGCACCAGTGCTGGAAAAGGGTGTGGGCCTGCTGCGGTTCCAAAACAATAATACGTATTTTCAGCATTTGCAATCCAGTCACGCATTGCCTCATTAATGGCATCTTTTAGCGTGCTACTACCGGATGAAACGCTGTGAACCTTTGCGCCAAAAAGCTTCATACGTTCAACGTTACTTTTTTGTCTGACAACATCAACAGATCCCATATAAATCTCAACATCAAAGCCAAGCATGGCGCCTGTCATTGCGGTTGCCACACCATGTTGACCGGCACCTGTCTCCGCAATAATGCGCTTTTTCCCTAAATGCCTGGCAAGCAATAATTGACCGATGGTATTATTGGTTTTATGTGCACCACCATGCAACAGATCTTCACGCTTTAAATAAAGTTCAAAACCGTATTCTGAGGATAAGTTCTTTGCATGTGTAACAGGCGTTGGCCTACCTGCATAATCCTGTAAGAGTCGATGAAATTCAGCCTGGAAATGCTCATCTTGCTGAGCCTCAATAAATCCTTGTTCGATCTCTTGTAAAATCGGAATCAAGCTTTCAGGCGCATAACACCCACCAAAGCTTCCATAGCGCGTTTTTAGCTGCATATTAACTCACTTATATTGATCTGTACTCATTCATAGATACTAACACATCATGCGTTAAAATCACAACGAAATAAGCTGCCTTGTCCAAGCTCACTTTGGATATATAATACCGCCTTATGCCGAATTAGCACATGTTTGACGATTGACAAACCAAGCCCTGTTCCACCGGTTTGGCGTGAGCGCCCCTTATCCACTCGATAAAAACGCTCTGTTAATCGAGGGATATGCTTTTGTGCCACACCGATTCCTTGATCTTTCACATAAAAATGTTTGCCTGTTTTATCTTTATACCAGACTACATCAATTCTGCCACCATCAGGTGAGTAACGCACAGCATTAGTGAGTAAATTACCAAAGCAGCTTTTTAGCTCCTTTTCATTGCCACGCAACAATAAGCCTTGCTCGATCTTCGAAGAAAATGTATGTCTGCTATCACTTAAACGCTTTGCATCCTCAATCAACCCTTGAAGCAATAAAGGCACATCCACCATTTGAAGCTTGCTGTCATCGACTTCATGGCTTTGAAGCTTAGACAATAATAAAAGCTCCTCTAAAAGCTCTTCTAAACGGGTCATCTGCTGCTGCATCTGTGTCATATAAGGCGCCCAGTGTGGCAGCGCATCACTTACCTCTGCAGAAATCATCTCCAAATAACCGGCAATAACCGTTAACGGGGTCCGCATTTCATGAGAGACATTAGCGACAAAATCCTGACGCATCCGATCGATATGATGACGATAAGCCGCATCCTGTCCAATCAATAAAAAGTGCGCACCATAAGGAATAAGCACCATCGATAACACCTGATCAGGTTTTTCAGGTAATGGCAGCTCTAAAGTACTTACTTTCTGCTGTGTCAAATATTCATCAATAACAGGTGATTCAAAGATAACCGCAACGCTCTCACCATTATCCGTTTTGGTTAATTGAAAAAATTTCTTTGCCGCATGATTAAACCAAAGCAGTGTGCCTTTTGCATCAACCACCAGTACCGCATCACTAATACCTTTGGCAAATGTCTTTGCCCAAAAAAGACCGGTATCAGCAACGCTTATATCATCTATCATAACAGCTCACTAACCATTTGATATCCTTCTCCACGTACCGAGCGAATATAATGATCATAACCAAAATTCAAAAGAAGCTGTCTTACACGCCTGACATGGACATCAACCGTTCTTTCTGTTACATCCTTTTGCGGTGGCCAGACATTATTCAAAAGATGTTCGCGCGATAAAGTCTTGTTGATATTTTTCACAAAGTAAACCAGCAGATTAAATTCCAAACGTCCGCATTTTACCGTATTTTTATCATATAACAGACGTCTGCCTTCTAGATCAAAATACAGCTTTTTAAACTGTAAATGCTTATGTTTTATAGTCTTTGTACGCTTTAATACCGCATGAATCCTTGCGATTAACTCTTTTGGTGAAAAAGGTTTGGTAATATAATCATCCGCCCCCATACTAAAGCCACGCACGATGTTGTCTTCTTGGGCTTTGGCTGTGAGCATCATGACCGGTTTTTGCTTTAAATCTGCCTGCCCGCGAATATGCGTTAGCAGATGAATGCCACTCATATCAGGCAACATCCAATCCAAAAGAATTAAATCGATATCGGCATCTGATTTTAATTGCTGTAATGCTTCTTTACCATGCTCAGCCAAAGTCACTGAAAATCCGTTTTTTACCAGTGCGATATCAAGCATTTGCCGAATAGGCGCCTCATCATCGACGACTAAAATCTTTGCCATGAAGGTATCATCATGCTTTAATTTACACCTGCCATTATCTTATCGAGCATTCTCAGCAAGTGCAAGATCATTATTTACCTTACTTACTGGTGATTTGTTGGCAAGCATTTCTCTGACGATTTTCAACCTGTAACATAATCCTCGATGATAAAGCTTCACTTAACTGCTTAACCGCATTTATCCATAATTCATGCCCCTTTGTATAAAAATCATCATTGGTTTTTATTGCTGCAATCGATACCAAATAACAGCCAAATGCATAGAGTTTTGCAATATTATCATCTTTTGTCCATGAAACAGGGTTGCTGAAAAATCTAAAAAAACTGAAATTTGGCGCCAATAATGTTGGCATTGCCGCATCAATAAGCCCAAATATGTGATCAAGATCAGGTTTGTTTTCTGATTTGGCAAGATTAATGGCATCTACCAAACGGGCAACACTGCCTTTTGTTAAAGTAAGACCATTGCATTGAATAAGCTCAGTGCGCCCAAGCTGAATATTAAAAACCGCTGCAAAAGGATTTTGCTTTGCATCAACAGGATAAAAAGACACCTCTTGTGCTACGCTTTTTACTGCATCAACTTTATCCGCATCTAACACAGGGGTTATTTTGTGAATATGATAAAGCGCACGCGCAATAATTGCTGCAAACAGACCATCATAACTTAGATATTCTGTTTGTAAAATATGCACAAGTTTATTGATATCAGCCACCTTCTGCAATATAGTTATATCCTGGTAAAATAAAATCACCATGCCGGCAAAAAGAAGTTTACCAACATATAAATCATCATGATATAAAAATTCATCAAGCAGGATGATCTCAAAACTTGTTGCTACAGACATTTGCTGGAAGATATTAAACGTTACTTGATTTGCATCTTTAACATTCTGACAAGAAAAAACATATGCATTCACCAATTCATCCATTGGGATTTCACCCTTTTTTACCTGATCTACAAAAGATCGCGTTAATGCAGAAAAGTAAGTAAACGTGCCTTTTAATACCTGGTGATTATTGACACTTAAGGTCGTCTGCCCTATTTTATAATCAATCTCCATATTATTGCACCATATTATTTGCTTTTGAACACACCTGTATTCTAGCAATCAAATAAATGGCTTATTATAAAAGTTAAGACGATTTATTGCTTTTTTCGGACACATTTCACAATATATTGAAATCACAATCATGCGTAACATCAGTTACCAAGAAAACCAATTCAACAATTTCTCACAAAAAAAGTTAGGCGAACGTTGTTTTTTTGGCTAAAATAAGCCCAGGTTTATGAATTAGGCCATTTTTGATGGCAAAAGTATTATAAAAGAATTAAAAGGTAAAACATGTCACAAACAACAACGCCAGAAACAGATAACATACACCAGCATACTCACGTATTAAACAAGCCAAATAAAAAGGTTTTTATCAAAACTTTGGGTTGCCAGATGAACGAGTATGATTCATCACGTATGAATGAAGTTTTACAGGCGCACTTTAATACCACCAAAACTGAGGATTTCACCGAGGCAGACATTATTTTAATCAACACCTGCTCGATCCGTGAAAAGGCTCAGGAAAAAGTCTTTCATGAATTAGGTCGCTGGAAGAAGCTTAAAAACAATAAACCCGAGCTTGTCATTGGTGTTGGCGGCTGTGTTGCTTCGCAAGAAGGTGAAAACATTATTAAGCGCGCCCCTTTTGTTGATATTGTCTTTGGGCCACAGACCATTCACCGCTTGCCTGAACTTATTAAGAAAAAGCAGACAACGCAAACATCACAGGTTGATATCTCTTTTCCTGAAGTTGAAAAATTTGATTATTTGCCTGAACCTAAAGCTGAAGGTGCTAAAGCATTTGTATCAATTATGGAAGGTTGTGATAAATATTGCTCTTATTGTATCGTGCCGTACACACGTGGCCCTGAGGTTAATCGCCCCTTTGAGGATGTGCTGGCAGAATGCGCTTTATTGGCTGAACAAGGGGTAAAAGAAATCACCCTTTTAGGCCAGAATGTCAATCATTACCTTGGCAAAATGGCCTCGGGTGAAACAGCTGATTTAGCCCTTTTAATTCACTTTATTGCTGAGATTGATGGTGTTGAGCGTATTCGCTTTACCACATCACATCCAGTTGAGTTCTCTGATAATCTGATCAATGCCTATGCTGAAGTACCTAAGCTTGCCAATCACCTGCATCTGCCTGTACAACATGGCTCTGATAGAATACTTACCGCAATGAAACGTAATCACACTATTTTGGAATTTAAACAAAAAATCCGTAAGCTTAGAAAAATCCGCCCGGATATCACGATCTCATCTGATTTTATCGTGGGCTTTCCAGGTGAAACCGAAGAAGACTTCAACAAGCTTATGGATCTTGTCAAAGACGTTAATTTTGACCAATCCTTTAGCTTTATTTACAGCAAGCGTCCAGGCACCCCTGCGGCAAACCTGCCTGATGATACACCCATTGAGATTAAAAAGGAGCGCTTAAAACGCCTCCAGGAGCAGTTAAATCACAATGCGATGGTGATCAGCCGTCAAATGGTTGGCAGCATCCAACCTGTTTTGGTCGAGGGCGTATCTAAAAAAGACGATCAGATTTTAGCCGCACGCACGGAAAATAACCGGATTGTGAATTTTAGTGGTGATTCCAGTTTAATTGGACAGCTTGTCAATGTTAAAATAACACAAGCCAACCCACATTCACTACGCGGAGAACTCGTCTAGCTTATGAAGTCGTTACAATTTACCCTGGAATCAGACAATAATCATTTATTATCAAAGCTTTGTGGTGATTTAAATGAAAACCTGCGCCTGATTGAGAAATACTTAGCCGTTGAAATCATTCAACGTGGCAATCAATTTCGCATCGTTGGGCCTAAAACCGCAATCAATGAAGCACAACACTTTATTCAGGATCTGCATCATAAGCTTGTTAAAGATCCAGGTTTAGAACTTAACAACAAGGATTTAAATATGGCGCTTCATAGTATTGCAACCGAGAATAAAAGCGATCACAAGGAGAAATTTGTTGCTGAATTTCAATTGATGATCAAAGAGCGCGCCATTAATCCCAGAACAATTAATCAAGAGCGCTACCTTCGACGCATTCAGGATAATGATATTAATTTTGGTATTGGCCCTGCTGGAACTGGAAAAACGTACCTTGCAATGGCCTGCGCGGTGGCTGCATTTGAAAAGGGACTTGTCAAACGCCTGGTCCTTGTCCGACCTGCGGTTGAAGCTGGCGAGAAATTAGGCTTCCTCCCAGGAGATCTGGCACAAAAGGTCGACCCTTATCTTCGTCCCATGTATGATGCCTTGTATGATTTAATGGGCGTTGAGCGTGTTACAAAGCTTATTGAAAAGCAGATTATTGAAATCGCCCCGCTTGCTTATATGCGAGGCCGCACGATTAATGATGCATTTATTATCTTAGATGAAAGCCAAAATACGACAAAAGAGCAGATGAAGATGTTTTTAACGCGCATTGGCTTTAACTCAACGGCGATTGTCACTGGAGACATTACACAGGTCGATCTGCCTAAAGGCATTACCCCTGGATTAAGACATGCCATTGAGGTGCTCTCCGGCATTGATGGTATTAGCATGACCTTTTTTGAAACAATTGATGTGGTTCGCCACCCTATTGTTCAACGCGTTGTTTCTGCTTATGAGCACTATGAACAAACTCACAGTCCAGAGTACTTATAAACCTGTATGAATATTGAGATTGATCTTTACAACCCACATAATCTGGTCATACCTGAGAAATCAGATTTTGAAAACTGGATTGCTTTAGTTTTGCAATTACAAGGCGAATCAACCTGCCAGATCAGTATTAATATTGCCACCGAAGATGAGATACAAGCGATTAACAATACCTATCGTCATAAAGATAAACCAACCAATATCCTCTCATTTCCCTTTGAAGCGCCACCTGGTTTACCAAAAACACAAATGCAACATTTTGTAGGTGATCTTATCATTTGCCCTGAAATCTTATTAAAAGAGGCAGAAACGCAAAAAAAACCGCTCCAACATCACTGGTGTCATATCACAATACATGGCATACTGCATTTATTCGGCTATGATCATATAAAAGAAGATGATGCTGAAATCATGGAGAATATTGAAATTAAACTTTTGGCCCAATTAAATATTGACAACCCATATGTTGAGAAATAAATAACGATGGATGATAAGAATACCAAAAACACCACTGATGAAGTCACCCAGTCCTGGCTTGAAAAAATCGCTGCCAATATCTTAATGCCTCACTCACCTGCTGAGTTTTTAACGCTTGTTAATCTAGCGGTTAAAAAAGGCACGATCGATGCTGAATCGCGTGATATGATTAAGGGCGTATTAAATGTTGCCTCATCACAAGTCCGTGATATCATGATCCCAAGAACACAAATGGCAACGATACATATTGGCATGTCAGGTGATGCAATATTAGAAGCTGTTACCAATGCTTCACACACACGTTTCCCTGTTTTTGCCAAAAACCGTGAGGATATTGTTGGTATCCTTCACACCAAAGATCTGCTCAAGATTGAAGTGGAAAATAATCGCTTAACAAGTGAACTTATTCGCAGCATCTTACGGCCAGCTATTTTTGTACCAGAAAGCAAGAAGCTCGATGCCTTATTGCGTGAGTTTAAATCAAGCCACAACCACCTGGCGATTGTCGTAGATGAATATGGCGTTATTTCAGGCTTAATTACGATTGAAGATATCCTGGAAGAAATCGTTGGGGATATTGAAGATGAGTTTGATGAAGAAGAAACACAAATTCGCCCTATCGATGATGAACAATACAGTGTTGATGCGTTAACCGAAATTGGTGATTTTAACGACTTTTTTGACAGTGATATTGATGACGATGAAGTCGACACCATTGGCGGGCTTGTTGTCAACACACTTGAACACTTACCTAAGGTCGGTGAAGAGATCACGATTGATAAATTTTTATTCCGTGTAAGTGCCGCTGATGAACGTCGCGTATTAACCCTTACGGTAAAACCACTTTACGACAATGCATCATAAATCACTTCATTTACTGCTGAGCTTTTTAGCTGGGGCATTATTAACCTGCGCTTTTGCACCGATTAATTACCCGCTTGCCGCCTTTGTATCGCTTTGTAGCTTTTTTTATCTATTAAATATTGCGCAAAATTTAAAACGAAAGACTTTATTGGGCTATGTCTATGGCATCGGCTTTTTTGCCACCAGCGTATCCTGGGTTTATGTCAGTATTTCAACATTCAGTCAATCCAGCACCCTTGGCATACTTTTAACCGCCTTATTTATCATTATCTTAAGTTTATTTTTTATTATATTTGTTTTGCTTTCGGCTATTGCGAAGACACCCATACAACGGATGCTTATTTACCCTGTTGCATGGGGTGTTATTGAGCTTGCCAGAACAAAGCTTTTTACCGGCTTTCCGTGGGTGCTTTTAGGTTACACACAAACAGATAGTTTTTTAGCAAGCTATGCCAGCATTGGCGGGGTTTACCTTGTAAGCTTTATCGTCTGTTTAATCAGTGTTTGCTTAAGTGAAATATTGCTTCAATTCAAGCAATTTAAAAACCAACGCATTCAAAGAATAAACAAAACAACACTTATTTTGAGTATTACCCTTGCCGTTATACCCATTATTGCTGGCATATTTATCAATAAAATCACCTGGACACACCCAGTTGGCAAAAGTAAAACGGTGCGCATTATTCAAGGTAATTACGTGGAATACCAAAAATGGGATCCAACACGCTTACAACATATTATGCGTTATTACTATCAAGTCACAAGAAACAACCCGGCTGATTTGATTTTCTGGTCAGAAAATTCAATCCCAACGTTTAAACCTTATATTACCTCTTACTTAAAAGCAGTTGATGAGATGGCCAAAGCACAAGATAGTGCTGTTCTTGTCGGGACAGTCGATGTGAATGCAAAATCGCAGTATTTTAATTCCGCATTTGTCTATGGCAATGGTTATGGACATTATTACAAACACCACCTGGTGCCTTTTGGTGAATATTACCCTTTTGAGTATCTTCTATCACCTTTTATGCAATATTTTAATATCCCGATGTCAAGCTTTACCAAGGGTCAGGAAATACAACCCCTGTTAGATATGGATGGTGTTCTGGTCGCTTTATTTATTTGCTATGAAAGTGCATATCCATTTGAAGTACGTGCACAACTGCAAAATGCGCACTTGATCGCTATTATCAGTGATGATGCCTGGTTTGGTAATTCATTAGCACCGTGGCAACATGCACAGATTGCGCAAATGCGTGCAATCGAAACAGGACGCTTTGTCGTACAATCGACCAATAATGGCGTATCACTTATCATCAATCCAAAAGGACAAGTGATTGCGCAACTACCACGTAACAAACAAAGCATCTTAAGTGGAAAGATCACACCAATGGCTGGTCAAACTTTCTGGATGCAATATGGAATATATCCATTTGTTTTTATAAGTTTATTGTTTATTATCTTAAGCCTTTTATCTGGTTCACCCATATTTGCAAAGGCTAAGCCAGAGGTTTACACTAATAGTACTAACATACAACAGGAATAAAAGCGATGATGTTCAAAGAATATAAACTCTTGCCAACCCACACTGAAAACAAACCTGTACTTCCTTATTTTCACCCGGATACGATGGATGTTATCTCATTGGAGACACCTGCTTTAGATGTACTGGCAGACTTTCATACCAAGCGTCCACGCATTATTCATAAAGACGCGCGTGCGGATGATGCCTTAGCGCAAATGCAAAAAGAGCAGGTGCGCGCCCTTTTGGTTATTAACGATGAAGATCAGGTCGTCGGCCTTATCAATGCTGCACGTGTACAAGGTATCTACCGAACTCAAATAGCACGTCAACATGACATACATACCAAAGATGTCACGGTAAATATGCTTATGGCAGCAAGCGATATTTTACCCTTGCTTGACTATAATGCGGTAAAAGATGCATGTGTTGGGCATATTGCCCGCTTATTGCATGAGAAAAAAATCGACCATATCCTTGTATATGAGACCAACGCCAAACACAAGCTGGTTATCCGCGGTATTTTTTCAGCAAGCTTTATCAGCAGACGCCTTGGCATGCCAATTGGCCGAGATTTAAGCTCAGGCTCTTTGGCTGAGATGAATAAAATTATTTAATTGAACCTACTGATCACGCATACTAACGGACACACTATCCCTTTATGTCTATTATCTCACTTCGTAACCTTGAACTAAGGTTTGGTCACCATCAGCTACTTGACAACATAAGCTTTGACATCCCTGAAAACAAACGCATCTGCTTAATTGGCAGAAACGGCATGGGAAAGTCCTCTTTGTTTCAGGTCATCCAAGGACAAATACCGCCAGATAATGGCGAGGTCATTATTCACAATAATGCAACTGTTGCTTGGCTTAACCAGGTTGTGCCTGAAAATATTTTTGGCAATGTCTTTGAAGTTACCTTGCAAGGTTTAGGTGATATTGGCCACAGTATTATTGCTTATAACAAGCTGTTAAACCAGTCACTTGATAGTGATGAAAAGATGCAAAAACTTGCGGATTTGCAAAAGCAAATTGATCAGGCAGATGCCTGGCAAAAACAAAACGATGCTGATATTGTCTTATCCAAGCTCAACCTTGATCCAAAAGCAGACTTTCACACGCTTTCAGGTGGAATGAAAAGGCGCGTATTACTGGCACAGGCCTTGGTAAAAAAACCTGATTTGCTATTGCTGGATGAGCCAACAAACCACTTGGATATCGACTCGATCACCTGGCTTGAAGGTCTTTTAAAACAATTTAAAGGAAGCGTGTTATTTATTACACATGATCGAATGTTTCTTGAGAAAGTTGCCACAGATATTATTGAGCTTGATCGCGGTAAACTTTTGAATTTCCCAGGTGATTATACCAACTTTCTAAAACAAAAAGAAAATCACCTTGCTGCAGAGGCACAGCAACAGGCATTATTTGATAAGAAGCTTGCTGATGAAGAAGCCTGGATTCGTCAAGGCATTAAAGCCAGACGCACGCGTAATGAAGGTCGTGTTCGCGCCTTAAAAGCAATGCGTGAACAACGAAAGGAACGCCGCCAGCAACAAGGTCAAGCAGCTATTCAGGGCAATGTTACACAAAAATCAGCGAAAGTTGTCATTCGCGCGGATAATATCTCTTTTAAATATCAAACACGCTTTTTATTTAAAGACTTCTCTTGTGAGATTCATCGCGGTGATAAAATTGGCATTATTGGTAACAATGGGTGCGGTAAATCAACCTTGTTGCAAACACTTCTTAAGGTTATCCCACCAACAACTGGTGACGTCTTTCACGGCAACACATTACAAATTGCTTATTTTGATCAGCTGCGCCAAAGCCTCAACAACAAACTATCTGTTATTGAAAATGTAACCGAAGGCAGCGATTACTTGGATATTAACGGGCAAAAAGTGCATGCCGTAGGTTATTTAAAGAACTTTTTATTTTCACCAGCACGCCTGCAAAGCCCTGTATCTTCGCTTTCTGGTGGTGAAAAAAACCGCTTGTTACTGGCGAAATTACTCGCCAAACCAAGTAATGTCCTGGTAATGGACGAGCCAACAAACGACTTAGATATTGAGACATTAGAAGTTCTCGAGAGCTTTCTTACTGAGTATACCGGCACGATATTGTTAGTCAGCCATGATCGTGCATTTATCAATAATTTAGTCACAAGCACCATTGTCTTTGAGAGTAATGGGCACTTATCTGAATACGTCGGTGGCTATGATGACTGGCTTTCTCAGAGACCTTCTGTTGAGATAAATTCTGAGCTTTCTGTTAAACAGGCAGAAAAAAAACATGCATCACAGACAAACAAAAGTCGCAAAATTAAATTAAGTTTTGCACAGAAAAAAGCCTTAGAAACACTGCCTGATGAAATTGAACAATTAGAAAGCCAAATCGAGCAATTGCAACAAGAGATGGCAAATAGCACATTTTATCAGCAAGATCCTGCTGTTATTAAACAAGTGCAAGATCAGTTAACCGCACTGATGAAAAGTGTCGAGAGAAAATATCATGACTGGGAGGCACTCTCTGAGATTGAGGCACAACAATATGAATAAAAGTGAATTAACAACAAAAATCAATTATGAAACAGCAAAAGTCCACTGGCATGAGTTACAGCGCTTTTTTGCTGCTGGAAAAGTCTTATTCGTGGACAAGAAACTTGATCTTGTTGAAGCTGCAACACACATTGCACATGATAATATGCCAAAAGTCACCCAATGGCTTAATGATAACCTTATTTTACCCGTTAGCGATACACAGGCAAAGAAGTGGTATAAAAACAATACGGTACTTTGGGCAAATATCGTTAAACCATGGATTTTGGTTCAGAAATTATAATTTTTCACTGTAAACCCCTTGTTCTTTCAGCATTGCTTGTTTAAGCTGGACGGGTAAACTGACCAATATATAACAATGGAGAAAACATGAAAAATTTGACAAAAATCAGCCTAAGCGCGCTTATCTTAGCAGGTATCAGTGGTAGTGTATTTGCTGATACGAACAGCAACACAATGGATAAGACAATGCAGAAAACGCAACCTGCTGCAATGGTAAAAGCAGATAACAGCGACAACAACGCAGATGCCAGTTATACCATTGGTTACTCCATTGGCAAGAACATGACTGAGCAGCTAAAACAACAAGATGTTAATTTAGATCAAACTCAGCTTCAAGCAGGATTCAAAGCTGGCACAACCGGTGAAAAACCCACACTAAGCCAGGATGAAATGGAAAAATCAATGCAAACTTTCCAAAAGCAAATGGAAGCAAAAATGAAAGCCAAGCAAGCAGCACAAGAAGAAGCACAAAAAGCAGCAGATAAAGCAAAAGATGCAATGAAGCAAGCAGGTGATAGTAAAACAGATGCTAATGCCGCAGCAAAAGCTGTGACTGCAACACAAACAGATAGTGACAACACGAACTCATAATTTATTCATGACTTTAAGCATGCAAGGTTTACGATGGATTACATCCACATTCCTGACATGCTTTACTGTCATCAATTTTACGTTTAAATACCTTTTATTAAAGATGGAGTGTCTTATATGAAAACATCAAAGAAAATTTTGTTTGGTGCGATGGCAACAGCTATGTTATCTGTTGCCCTTGCCGGTTGCAGCGGCTCTAATGGCGATCAAAAGTCAAAAGATGCTCAAAAAGACGCAGGCTCAGCACAAGTCAGCACCAGCAACACCGCATCGGCAAAATCACCAGAAGCCACAACAGATAGCGAATCATTACTAAGCAAAGTAAGCTACACGCTTGGCTATAGCGTTGGTGGCAATGTTGTTGCACAGCTAAAAAGCCAGGGTGCAACATTGGATGAAGCGCAATTACTTGCTGGGTTTGAAGCAGGATCTCAAGGAAAAGATGGCAAGTTTGATATGCAGAAAATGCAGCAAATCATGCAAAATTTCCAGCAGCAATTAATGGCAAAGCAACAGCAAAAACAAGTCGCAGCTGTTTTAGACAACACAAAAATGCTTTTAAACAACCCTCAAACACCAGTTGTGGGACCAAAAGATGCAAAAGTTGCTGTGATTGAGTTTTTTGATTATAACTGCATGTTCTGTAGTAAAATCGCTCCTGTAATGGAAAAAATTATGGACAATAATCCTAATGTGAAATATGTCTTTAAAGAATTCCCAATTTTTGGTAAGCGTTGGGATTCTTCACAATATGGTGCTGAAATGGGCATTGCAACTTATATGCTTAAAGGATCTGAAGGCTATTTGAAATATCATAATGCTGTTTTTGCCACAGGCGACGATGAAGGTAAATTAACGATTGAGGAAATCAAAAAGGCAGCGCAAAATGCTGGTGTTGATCTTGATAAAGCACAAACGCTGATCAAAGCGAAAAAAGTGACTGAAAATATCGATCAAGATATGCAGCTTGGCTTGAAAGAACTTGGTATTCAGGGCACACCTGCGATTATCGTTATGCCTGTTAGTGGTGCTAATGCACAAAATACAACGGTCATTCCAGGCTATGCCCCACAATCAAGCATCCAAAGCGCAATTGATAAAGCAAGTAAATAGGAAAACAAAAAATGTCTAAAAAGAAAGTAGCCGACAAGGCTGAGCCTCTAGAAATACTAAACCAAAGCTATGACCTTAAAGCATTGTTTGATGATGAGCCTGATGTGCCAGCGGATGAAATGGTTGCAGAAATGCTAAATGGTGTCGTGAAAGCCAGTGTTGAGCTCACTAAACTGATCATTGAAAAAGACCCCACTATCAATACAAAAGATGCCATTTTAAAAACGTATCAAGAAAGTTTGGAGCGTACGTTTTCAACGCTTACTAATGTGGGGTACTAAATAAGCGCTTGGACAATTTCTTCCATTTGATTGGCCCGTGATCCTTTCACAAGGATGCGGGTTTTTTCTTTATTTTTAAGGTACTTTTTGAGCGTATCGACAATCGTCCTTTTATCATGATACAAGGCAATATTCTGCCCTTTTGTTTCGTGTAGCATGATAGACATTAAATTCTGATCACCATACAGGCATACTTGATCCAAACCTGCCTTTGCAATCTTTTGCCCAATTTTTTGATGATAAAAAACAGCCATTTCACCAAGCTCACCCATATTGCTTAACACCAGCACACGCACCCCGTCAAACTCTGAAAGGCTCTCAATAGCTGCCTCAACCGATTGAACACTGGCGTTATAGGTGTCATCAATCAATGAAACATAAGCCGTTAACCGGTGCAATGAAAAACGCCCCTTATAGCCAGAAAAGCATTTCAACGATTGAATGGCTTTATCAATATCTAACCCCAAAGCATGGACATAACCCAAAACCATTAACATATTATGTAAATTATGCAGGCCAAAGACATACAATTGCCCTTTGTAACATTGACCATCAACCTCCACCGTATATGCAAAACCATTTTCTTCGTCATGATAGTTTATTAAATGAATACCAGCCTGAGGCTTATTTTGTGCTGTAACAAATACTTTCTGACAAGAAAGCGTTTGACTAAACGTTGCAATACGTGGGTCATCAAGATTAATAATTGCCACACCTTTTTTTCCAAGCGCATTTAACAAAGCGCCCTTTTCTTCCATCACACCATCTAAAGAAATTAACTTTTCCAAATGTGATGCTGAGACATTCGTAATACCTGCAATATCCGGTTGTGCCAATGTGGCTAAATGCGCAATTTCTCCTGGTGCATTCGTGCCAAGCTCTAAAAGAAGATAATCACAGTTATCTGGCGCTGACAGGATAGAAAGCGGTAACCCAAGCTCGTTATTAAAATTTCCCTGCGCATAATGTACATGGCCTTGATCTTTGAGCACACATGCCAGCATCTCTTTGGTCGTTGTTTTACCACAACTGCCCGTTATGGTAATAACAGGCATTTTTAAACAGTTTCGCCATGCCATGGCTAGTTGAAAAAGCGCCTTTTTACTCTCTTTGACCACGATTTGAGGTATTGTTATATGTGGTTGTTTTTTTTCAACCAATAGTGCACTGGCACCCTTTTCAATGGCATTATCAATATAATCATGACCATCTCGTTTTGCACGAATTGCAACAAACAACTGTCCTGGCTTAATTGCTCGTGAATCCATATTTGCACCTGTGATGCTGACATCTGCACCAATATATTCAGCATTAATTTGCTGCACTAACTGCTTTAGTGATTGAATCAAGATTTTCTCCAAATACTTTCTACGACTTCTTTTTCATTAAAATAACGTTTTTGCCCTTTTTCATCGATATAATTTTCATGCCCCTTGCCAGCAAGTAAGATAATATCACAAGCTTCACTCATAGAAATCGCTTTTTCAATAGCGATTTCACGCTTGGGCTCAATATAATAGTTTTTTATTTGTGGATCAAAGCCTTTAATAATATCTGCTGAAATAGATTCAAAAGACTCATAACGATTATTATCCTCGCTGACAATGCAAAAATCTGCCAGTTTCTGCGCAATTGCCGCCATTGAAGCTCGCTTTGTCTTTTGTCGATCACCCCCGCAACCAAATACACAAATAAGCCTGCCATTTAATTGATTTTGCATGGCTTTTAATACTTTTTGCAATGCATCTGGGGTATGGGCAAAATCAATCACAACAAGCGCTTTATTTGCCATTTTTAAAAGCTCCAAACGCCCGGGCACTCCTTTTAATTCGGGCAATTTTTCTACCACAGCCATTAATGGATAATCATTTGCCATCATACTTGTAAATGCTGCGGCTATATTGCTGATATTAAAATCACCTAATACCGGTAGATGCAAACTTGCCACTTGATGCTTTTGCCAAAAAATATCAACAGCAATCGCATCAGGATAATATTGCTTGATATAAAAAAAAGTATCCGCATTCTTGTGAATCGTGCTATAACAAAACAGCGAAAGTTTACCTTGCTTTTTAAGCTTATCATAAAGCCTTTGCCCGTAGGGGTCATCAATATTAATTACCGCATTTTTAAGATGTGGTTGTTCAAAGAGTTTTGCTTTAGCTTCAAAGTAGTTCTCAAGGGTTTGGTGATAATCCAGATGCTCTTCATCCAAGTTTGTAAAAACAGCCGTATCAATCGCTAATTGTGCAATTCTATTTTGCGCAATGGCATGAGATGAGGCTTCCATTACCACATTTTTAACCGCCTCATTTTGATAATCAGATAAGTGGCTTTGCAGCTGCAAATTATCGAGCGTTGTATGGCTTGAGGTTTCAAGCTTTGGATAAATCCCATTACCTGTTGTGCCTAAAATAGCTGTTTTCTCACCCAACAAGCAAAATAATTGTGCAATGTAATGACTCACCGTTGTTTTGCCGTTAGTGCCTGTGACCGCCGTGATATTAAGTTTTTGTGACGGGTTTTGATAAAACCAGTCTGCCAGCGCTGACAGCCTTTGTCGAATATCTGTTATTTCAACAACGCTTGATAAATCACAAGTATTATCTATCCTTTTAATATCCTCAACAATACACAAACAAGCCCCTTTCGCTTGGGCGTGTCTGACATATTGATGCCCATCGAAAACAGCTCCTGATAAGGCAATAAAAATATCATTTTCACCGCATAACCGTTGATCTTGATAGATACGATTGACAATTACATCTGCATCAACCGGTAATGTTATATTTAAAAACGCAATCACTTGAGAAAGCTGTTTCACATTTGCCTGCCCTTGGTTTGTTTTAAAGTATTATAAAAGACAATTGGCTAACAGTAATCAAGATATACCTAAATATTTTATCATATGCTGGTACTACCCCAGCGTCCTTCAAACACAACTCTAATCCTCTGGTCAAATGCCAACCCTTGGCGCCATAAATTATCAATCATTATCATATTTTTTAAGTAAGCCTTTTGACTTAAGAAGACGACAATATTTCCCACCAAAATTCCTTACCGTAAAAGTACGCATTTAAAGACAGTCTTTAAAAAAATATTGACTTTTTGTTCTTAAAATATACACTTCATGCTTACTTAATATGATGTAAAATCAGTACGCAATATATGGAACAAATTATACACGCACACCGATTTGTTTGGCCAAAATATGCCTGCCAAATTGAAAAGCTGTGTAAACCTTTTTGCCAGAAATTTCATGTAGAAGGGCTGACATTAACAACGGTCGATCAAAACGGCGAAGTATTTGATCTTGTACTTAGAAAAAATGAAGGTATTGAAATTTATCAAAGCCAGAACTACTTTCAATTTGAACGACTACACTATTATCAGAATCTGCTGCGCATGCCAAAGCAATTTGAAGAAATACCTTTTCATACAATAATCAAAGACACAATGAAACAAAGTTTAATTATACCTAAAAATGCGTTGTATCGTACTATGATTAACATAGATGGGTCTATATCAAAGCTATCCATTGTGCCTGAGTTTGAAAACATTATCCCATATTATAAATACAATCAATATACATTTGATTGCTTTATTCAAACACTCAATGAGGCACTTCCACAAACCCTGGGATTAAATCATGAGGCATTTCGAGCTCATCCTGGTGAGCAACCCCAACCCTTACCACTGAATAACCCATCGGGATTTTCTTGGTATAAATGGACTGACCTTGAGAAAAAAGTTTTGCTTTGCCTTTACCACGGTATCATCTCAAGCAAACAGCTCGGTCATAAATTAAATAAGTCAACGAGAACCTGTGAAGACTATATTGAAAGGATTAAACAAAAATTGAATAAAAATACTAAAGATGAGTTATTAATTTACCTTCACCAAAATTATCGATTTATCTATCAGTCTTTGATCAATTAAAATCCTATATTGGTTTTTTTATATTCCAATTATTTTAATTGACATTATGAAAGTTTCACATAAAATGACTAGACATTTGATAATATGAGAAATGCCGTTGAAAAAAACTGATTTCATTATGTCTTCTTTTTGTATATTATCTGTATGTTTTGCTATTGATGGCTATGATGCACTAATTGATACAATTAGCCTGGATGTTGGCCTTGGTAACAACCTTATCAAACTTGGCACAACAATATTTCTGATCATTTTAGGTGCAGGGCAAATTATTGTTAGTAGAATTACTTCACTTTGGCATCAGTACGGCGTTTTGCTTATTAGCGCGTTGCTGTTTGTGCTTGGCAATGTTTTATGTGCAATTACTTACCACTCTTCTTTATTTTTTGCTGCCAGAATACTAGCTGGCCTTGGTGCTATGGGTATGCTGGCCTTGCCTTATATATTTGTTTCACAAAAAAATACACAAGGATCTATCACAAAAACGTTATCTTATTTTCATGCACTATCTACACTGTCACCAGTACTTGCCCCTATGCTTGCATTAATTTTATATAACCGCTGTCATAACTGGCACTTATTTTTTCTTATATTAAGTATTCCCGGGATTATTATTATCTATTTAACCTTTACTAACGCAAAACACCTACTAGAGGCGAAAGCACCACTTAAAACACTAACCTTAAGCCTTTACATCACATCAATAAAAGACCAACTTTTCTGGCTTGCGATATCGCCAGCAATCAGCGGCCTTAGTATATTTATTATTTTAATGACATCTTTATCTAACTTTCCACATGCACATATACTTATTTTTGCCAATGCTGGTATAGCACATTGCGTTGGTGCCTTTGTAGCACCTTTATGGTTAAGGCACTTTCATCAAGCTTCACTAGTGAAACTAGGAAGCAGTATTGTCCTTATTGGTTCTGCCATACTGCTGATGAAAGATAATACACCCTTGCTAACGTATTTTAGCATTTCAGCCATTAGCATTGGTTCAGCATTTCTTTTAGGCGCAAGTACAATATCAACGCTTTTTTCTACTGAGCGGTTCAACAAAATTGCTGTATCAACCTTTTACTCAAGCATACTACTATTGTTCAGTGGCCTCATCTCAACACTTGTTGCGTTAATAAAATATCCGAACATACACTTTTTCATTATTATTCTGTTATCTATATTAAGCTACTTGAGTATCTATTTACTTAAAAAACAACTCCAATATAGCCATGCCTGTTTATCTGCTGCATAAATGCAAAACAACACCTTTAATTAATTTTAAGTCACTTGATTTATTAGGAGTTGTTGATTATTGCTACTTTGAAATCGATCCATTTAAGCAAGCAATCTTTTTTCTGAAAAACACCAATCTGGCGGATAAGATATACAATACGTGCTGCAACCAGCCTCAAACATTTTCATGTACCGGTATCACGACTTTATTATCTTTACCAACAACACTTATTGATACTGAGCAACTACTTGATACTGGCTTACAAGATCAATATTCAACAGTATGTTATATTCATATTACCGTTGACTTGCACATTGCCATGTTAGTTTTGCAACTTAAAGATCCATGGCAAAAATATTACCTACCAGACCGTACTTATGAATTAATTGAGAGTGCAAAAATATGTCATAATATAACCCAAAATCAAAAGACAGCACCATTGCCTATAAACTATAACGAAATCATATTGAATAATACTCTATCAATAGATAACGTTTATAGCAGCAAACTAAAAAATAACGTTAAGCTGAGTATATCACAGCTGAAACTTTCAGCATTAATTATTAATCAAATATGTGTGCTATTTGAACAGTCTGCTTTACTTAAACTTTCACCAAGAACCATATAGGGACTCTATCGTCAGCTGGCAAAAAAGTTCAACTGCAAAAATAAATATGAAATTATTGCTTTTTTATCTAGAAACTCACATATCGTTTATGATAATTTACGTGACCGCATTTTAGGTAAAAACAAATGACATGATTAAATATTGCGTTTTCACCACGGACAAGTCTGCCCCTTTAGATCATAAAACTCACCTGAATGCGATGATGTCAAACCATCAATAAAGGCAATCATTTCCGCAACGCTTTCCTTAATACCAAGTACAGCACGATCACCACCCATATCTGTTTTTACCCAGCCAGGTCGCAAACTTATGGTAATAATATTTTGGTATTCGGCAGCAAAACAACGTGTCAACATATTAAGCGCAGCCTTTGACATCCTGTATGAATAACCAAAACCTGCTTTTGTTTCCGTAATTGACCCAGCCTGACTTGACATATTAATCACCTTTGGTGCTTTAGCCAAAAGCAAATTAGGCAAAAACGCTTGGATACATTGATAGCTTCCAATAGCATTCACATTTAATGCTTCAATGACATTTTCTACTGGGTTATCTTTTATCCCATGGCGTGCATGCATTTCAGGATAAACACCGGCATTATTAATCAAAATATCAATAGGGTTATTTTCTAGAAATAAGGCAGCCTGTGTAACTTCATGCTGGGATGTTACATCCATTTTTATTAATCTAAGATTATCTTGATTACTTTCATAGACATCAAGCAAACCCTTTGAGTTCACCTTATTGCGATAAGTTGCCGTCACAAAGTAGCCATCATGTAAATATTGCTTAACAAACCCCAATCCTATTCCTCTATTGGCTCCTGTTATTAGGACATGTTTTTTCACATTAAGACCTCTGTATTGAGTTTTACTAAAGCTAGATAAAGTAACAAATAATTTACGATTAATATATAGCTTTCAGCACCTTATATTAATCTCTTGTCAGGAGGTTATAAACTTCTCAAACACATTCAATGTTTTATTGATATCTTCATCGCTGTGGGCAATCGACATAAACCCTGCCTCAAAGGCAGATGGCGCAAAATAAATACCATGATCCAACATGAAGTTAAAAAAGCGATTAAATTGTTTTATGTCACACTTTTTAACCTGATCAAAGCTTTTTATATCTGTTTGATCTGTAAAGAATAAACCAAACATTCCACCGACATTTTTGGCAAAAAAGGCAACATTGTTTGCCTTAGCAAGCTTATTTAACCCATCAACTAAACGCTTTGTTTTTTGTGTAAGGTTTTCATAAAACCCAGGCTGCATAATTTTATTTAAGGTCGTAAGACCAGCCTGCATGGCAATTGGGTTACCGGATAAGGTTCCTGCTTGATAAACACCACCTTCAGGTGCAATATGCTGCATGATTTCTTTTTTACCACCAAAAGCACCAACCGGCATTCCACCACCGATGATTTTACCAAAAGTCGTTAAATCCGGTGTAACCCCATATAAACCTTGTGCGCCGGTTAATCCCACACGAAAGCCCGTCATCACTTCATCAAAAATTAATAATGCGCCATATTTTTCACACAACATTTTCAACTGTTGCAAAAACTCCCTGTGCGGGACAATCAGATTCATATTACCCGCAATTGGCTCAACAATAATACAAGCAATCTCTTCTGGATAGGTTTCAAACAGTGCTTTTACACTGTCAATATCATTGAATTGCGCAGTGAGTGTATGTTTTACAGTATCGCCAGGCACGCCAGGTGAGTTATGTACGCCAAGCGTTAAAGCGCCGGACCCTGCGGCAACTAAAAACTGATCCCCATGCCCATGATAACAACCGGAAAATTTAATGAATTTGTCTCTTTTGGTATAACCCCTGGCAAGTCTTACCGCACTCATGGTAGCCTCTGTCCCAGAGTTCACAAACCGAACCATATCAATACTTGGCATTAATTCACACACTTTTTGTGCCAATAATACTTCTGCTTCACATGGCGCGCCATAGCTTAACCCCAGATCCGCCTGTTTTTTAATTGACAAAATAACATCATCATCGGCATGCCCTAAAATCATCGGTCCCCATGAACCGACATAGTCGATATAAGCCTTATTATCAACATCATAAACATAAGCACCTTTTGCCCTGGCAATAAACTTTGGAATGCCACCGACACCTTTAAAAGCACGAACTGGTGAATTCACACCACCGGGAATTACTTGTTGCGCAGCATTAAACAATCTTTGTGAATTATCTGACATAGTGAATCCTTTTTTATCATTTGTTTCTTAATTTAGTCTCTATCACCGCAATTAAAGTATCAGCAGCATTTATGTTTGTGGCCTTATAGATTTGCTGAATCATCGTTGGGCTTGTAATATTAATTTCTGTTAAACATTCACCAATTACATCAATTCCTGCAAATAAAACGCCCTGCTTTTTCAAATCTTTGCCAATTACACTGGCAATGTCATACTCTTTTTGATTGAGTTGCCTTACTTTTGTGCTTGCGCCACGCGCGGTATTGCCTCGACCATCCTCAAGGCTTGGGATGCGTGCAACCAAGTGCGAAACAGGCGCTCCATCAATAATCAATATTCGCTTATCCCCATCAACAATTGCAGGTTGATAAGCTTGTGCCATTATAAACTGGCTTTGATAGCGTGTAATCGTCTCTAAAATTACATTCTTATTCACATCATTTTGTGTTATCCGAAAAATAGACTCACCACCCATACCATCTAACGGCTTAACCACTATGTCCCTATGTTTTTGCAGAAATTCATTAATCTGATGAAATGATCGGGTAACCAGTGTGTTTGGGGTTAATTTTGGATAATTCATAATGGAAAATTTCTCATTGGCATCACGCAAAGTGCCTGGTTTGTTAACAACCAAAACCCCTGCTTTTTCAGCCAACTCCAAAATATAAGTTGCATAGATATATTCCATGTCAAAGGGTGGGTCCTTACGCATGAAAATCACATCAAACTCGGATAGATTCATCTTTTGTGTAGCATGCTTATTATACCAGCGCTCACCTTCTTTTGGCAGCTCAATCGGCGTTGCCAGTCCATATGCATGCCCATCCTGCGCAAATAAATCGTTGAATTGTAATATATATTGCTGCCAATTTTTTATATCAGCCGCCTTCATCATCATATAGGTACTGTCTTTTTGAATATTAAAATGCTCAATCGGATCAATAATAAATGCCGCTTTAACTGTCATGATATTTCCTAAATATTTTACTTGATTAACGTAGAATGGTTCTATGGTGATTTATTTTATTAATTACACAAATGACAAACAAGGCAAACCTGCTCTTAAATACCTTACGATCCAAACACCTTGCCAACCCATTGTTTTAAGGCATAACCATGTTGAAGGGATTTCACTGCTTGCATTTTTTTACCAGGAAACTGTAAAGTACCAATTATCAAGCATCCTTTGGCTGTTTGTACTTTAATCCCATCATCTGTAACATCAACAACCTCTCCTGGAAAAGCAGTATTATGGCACTTGCAAACCTTAACATCTGTAACCTTAATCACCTGGTCATCAACGATTATAAAACTGCCAGGCCACGGATCAAAGGCACGAAATTTACGACTGATTTCATTAGCTGAAAGCGCCCAATTTATTCTGCCTTCTTCTTTGGTTAACTTGGCAGCATAAGTTGCTTTTGTATCATCTTGTTTTTGCGGTTGAAGGCAATCTTGCTCGATTTTCGCTAATACATGAATCACGGCAGGCACAGATAATTGTGCCAATCTATCATGCAAGCTTGCTGCTGTATCCTGATTCAATATCTCTGTTTCAATTTGATACAATATATCCCCTGTATCCAATCCCTCATCCATCTGCATAATGGTAATACCCATTTTTTCATCACCTGCCTCAATCGCCCGTTGAATGGGTGCCGCTCCACGCCATTTGGGCAACAAGGATACATGAATATTAATACAGCCAGCTTTTGGCACATCTAACACTTCTTTGGGTAAAATAAGCCCATAAGCAATCACGACCATAACATCTGGCTTAAGTGCCTTTAATGCTTCAATCGCTTGTGGTTCTTTTTTAAATGATACCGGCTGAAACACTTCTATACCTTGGCTACTTGCAAGCTGCTTTACCGGGGATGCCTGCAACTTTCTTCCGCGACCCTTGGTGCGATCTGGCTGTGTGAAAACACCAACGATATTCTGATTATTATCGATCAAGCCTTGTAATACAGTTGCTGAAATCTCTGGCGTGCCTGCAAAAACGATGCGCAAATTTTTATGTTTCTGTTGCATTTCACACCCTGACATCACATATTATAGGCATAGGCATAAAGGCTTGCACCATCTAATGGACCGGTATTTTGCGAGGCAACACAATTGCCAATCACAACATTTGCACCATGCGCAGATGCAAGCGCTTTTGCTTTGGTAACATTTTGCTGACAAGCTGCTTGAATTTGTGATTGTTTATCATAATGGGAAATAATACGAATAATACCTTGTGGTGCTTGATTCACATTATTCACAACAGGCACTGCTTTAGGCAGGTTCATGTCACTTGCCGCATAAAACTGTACTGATTTTGCATTAATTGGTTTCATCACTTCAGTGGTTTTGGGTAAATACACACCGTGGGCCTGATAGATGTGTTTAGGCACAATAAACCAAAAAAAGCCAATAATGGCAATTAATAATCCTGCATAAATGATATTTTGTTGAAAACGACTCATAGTTGCTTATTTGCATTATCTTTGGTAGCCGTTATCATAACATAATCCTATAAGGTAACGTAGCACAAATACACCATTCATCAATCATTTTATAAATGATTTGCGATGGGTATATTAGGTTTGTACTAGAACCAACTAGACAATTTAATGATACTTGTGTATCGTTACAAAGATACAAGCACCAACCGATGTCGCAAGGAAAAACAATGTCAAATCAGCAAACCTTTACAACAAAAACCGGGATAACCGTTACATATCAAAAAACGAATAATCCAATGGATAGCCTAACACACATCACGGATAAACTTGATCGTTATAAAGGTATGATGATGTCATCAGGTATTGAATATCCTGGACGCTATAATCGCTGGGAACTAGGGTTCTATAACCCGCCTGTAGAGGTTATTGCTTATCAGAATGAGGTTGTTTTCAATGCACTAAACCCTCGTGGTTGCATTATTCTGGCGTTATTTACCCCTGTGCTTATAAAAAGTGCTAATCTTGTGATTACGAAGCAGACAACAAACCAAATTCGGCTTAAAATAATTTCATCTGATAAACGATTCAGCGAAGAAGAAAGAAGCCTTAAGCCATCTGTTGCGACACCTTTACGGTTGATCAATGAAGAAATGCATAAGCTTAAAGATAATATGCTTGGCTTTTTTGGTGGATTTGGTTATGACTTGATCTTTGTATTTGAGCCACCAAAACAACCACTTAAGCGCCCGGACAATACAAAGTTATACCATTTATTCTTTGCCGATCATATTTTTGTGATCGATAAGCAAAAGGCACAATCATTTACCCTATCCCTGGAATTCTCAAAAGAAGATATCACAACGAATAACAGTGCAACAGAACCATTTGAGCACCTAAAACCCCAAAACGCCCCTTTTCAAGCGCAATCTAATATTGACATTTCTTTACCTGATGAAGAATATACCAAACTCGTTGAAAAGGCACAAAATGAAATGAAAAAGGGGAATATTTTTGAGATTGTTTACAGTCGTCATTTCAGTGCAAAAGTCAGTGGTTCTGCTGCCATGCTCTATCAAAAACTTAAAGAAATGAACCCAAGCCCGTATGAGTTTTATTGCCAGTTTGGTGATGAGCAGCTTGTTGGCACCTCACCTGAAATGTTTGTACGCTGTGAAGGTGATATCGTTGAATCATGCCCCATCTCAGGCACAGTGAAACGTGGAAAAAATGCCATGGAAGATGAAAAGCAGATCCGTCAATTATTAAACTCTTATAAAGATGAAGTAGAACTTACGATGTGTACCGATGTTGATCGAAATGATAAGGCACGCATATGTGAACCTGGCAGCATTGAACTTATTGCGCGCAGAACTATTGAACGCTATGTTGGGCTTTTTCATACAGTTGATCATGTTAAAGGAAAACTCAGACCTGGCTTTAACGGTTTAGATGCGTTTTTAAGCCATATGTGGGCGGTAACATTAACTGGCTCGCCTAAAAAGCGTGCTATTGAACTGATTGAAGCAACAGAAAAAAAACCCCGTAACTGGTATGGCGGTGCTGTTGGCTGCTTAGGTTTTAATGGTGATATTAACTCAACAATTACCATTAGAACCGTTCATTTAAAAGAGAATATGGCCTATTATCAAGCAGGTGCTACACTTGTCTGGGATTCAAACCCCAAAGATGAAGCCGAAGAAACACGCACGAAAGCTACGACTTTCTACAAAGCCTTAGGCCAGTTTAAAACAATAAGTAACACAAACCAGCAGTGGGTTAAAAAAGACTTCAGCCATATCAATGCCATTATGATTGACCATGAAGATTCATTTGTGCATACCTTAGCCAGCTATTTCAGACAACTTGGGGTTAAACTTTCTACTTATCGTTATAATGTGATAAGTACAGATGAGATTATTGCTCAATCCCCAGATTTAGTAATTTACTCTCCAGGCCCTGGCACACCAAATGATTTTGACCTGCCCAAAATGGTACAGACCCTTACCCAAAATGATATCCCACAATTTGGTGTATGCCTTGGTTTACAAGGTATTTTTGAAGCCTTTGGTGGAAAGCTTTCCTTACTCGACAACCCAAGGCATGGAAAAACATGGCAGCTTAAACACAATACATCTTTTTTATTTGATGGTATTCAACAAAATGCCGAGGTTGCCGCCTATCACTCTATTATTGCAGATAAAAGTACCTTACCGCAATGCCTTGAAATAAGCGCTTTTAATGAGCATGGTGATATTATGGCAATCACACATAAAACTAAGCCTGTTTGCGCCGTACAGTTCCATCCAGAATCAATTTTAACCTCGCACGATGACACCGGTCTTAAATTAGTGCAAAATAGCTTATTATATTTATGTGCAGAAAAAGGAAAAAACACGTAATGAAAGTACTAACAATCGGTGGTGCCACATTAGACACCATTATTGAATATGAAGAAATGGAAACCATGGAAATCCAAAAGCCTGCGACTACCCAGTCCTATCTTTTGTTAGAAGAGGGTGCGAAAATCGAAGTCACAAAACAAAAATGCTTTAGCGGCGGTGGTGCGACAAATGCGGCAGTGTCCTTAAAAAGGCTTGGATTTGATGTCAGTTTTTTTGGCAAAATTGGTCGTGACAACATTGGTCAATCGGTTTTACAAGAGCTTAAAGATCAGGACATCAACACAGATGAGGTACGATTTTCTGAGCATTACGGTACAGCAACCTCTTATGTTGTGCCTTCATTAAAAGGTGATCGCACCATATTTGCTTATCGAGGTGCTAATCGTGATTTGTTAACTGAAGATCTACCTGAAAATGCGATTAAAGCGGCAGATTTTGTTTATGTGACCTCATTGAGTAAAACCTCAGCTGCACAATTACCACAGATTGTTAAATTTGCCAAAGAACATGATACAAAAGTTGCCATTAACCCCGGTAATAGTCAGCTTGAAGTAGGCAACGGATTTATCAAGGAATCCTTGCATGGTATTGATATTTTAATTCTAAACTATGAAGAAGCCCAGAAACTTATGAGCTCTTTACTCACTGATGAAAATCAAGAAAAAGACGTTAAAAATCAACAAAATTTATTAGAAACCCAACCTGTTTTTCAAGACAGTTTCTTTTCATTAAAAGAATTCTTTCAAAAAACCTTATCACTTGGTCCCAGCATCGTCGTTGTCACTGATGGTAGTAATGGTGTTTATGTTGGTACAGAAAAAGAGCTTTATTTTCACCCTGCATTAAAAGTTGAAAACATCGTTAACACGCTAGGTGCCGGTGATGCTTTTGGTTCAAGCTTTTGCGGTGGGATTTATTCAGGCAAAAGCATTGCTGAGGCTGTTGCCTATGGGCTTGTCAATAGCGCCTCAGTGATTCAGACACATGATGCAAAATCAGGCCTTTTAGATAAAAGCACCTTATTAAAACAGGTAGAGAAGCTTGATTTATCGCTTAAAACGGTTAACTGGTAATACATTTTTTATTATTGGAACATTTTACGGTTGCGGCCATCACCGCCTTTAATAAAGACCTGGCCTATCGATCAGATGCCCATCTTCAATTTCATAAATATGATCCATCTGTTTTGCAAAGGCATAATCATGTGTGACGACAACAAAGCTTATAGCAAACTGATCACTCAATGTGTTAATAAGTTTTAATATATTCTCGGAATTATGTGCATCAAGGTTTCCTGTTGGCTCATCTGCAAGCACACAGCTTGGCTGGGTAACCAAAGCTCTGGCAATAGCAACACGCTGGCGCTCACCACCTGAAAGCGTTGCCGGTTTATGATCCATTCGATGACAAAGTCCAACGATATCAAGCATTTCCCTGGCTCTTTTTACAGCCTGAGCTTTATTCACACCCTCTCGCATCATTAAAGGCAGTAAAACATTGTCAAGCGCACTAAACTCAGGCAATAAATGATGCAGTTGATAAATAAACCCTAAATGTTTATTACGCATTAATGCGCGCTTATTTGCCGATAGATGATCAAATCGGCAGTCGCTTAAATAGACCTTTCCTGTTGTTGGTTTATCCAAGCCGCCTAAAAGATTTAAAAGCGTTGTTTTACCTGAGCCTGATTGACCTAAAATAGCGACTTTCTGACCTTTAACCACCTGCAGATTAATATCATGAATAACATTGATTTTTTGCTTACCATCCTGGTAGGTTTTAGATAATGATTGGCAAGCAAGTACAATCTCTTTACTCATAACGTAACGCCTCTACTGGTTGAACACGTGAAGCACTCCAGGCAGGATATAAAGTTGCCAAAAAGCTTAATGTCAATGCCGCAATGCCGACCTTGATAACATCTAGATAATCAAGCTTTGATGGAATGAAATCAATCTGATAAACACTTGGGCTTAAAAACTGCACACCAAATACGTTTTGAATCCAGTTAACGATTTCAGTGGCATTTAATGACAGTAAAACCCCAAGTCCAACCCCTATTAATATACCAATAATACCAATGGCAAGACCTTGAATAATAAAAGTCATAATAATCTGGCGCGATGACATGCCCAAAGTTCGCAAGATTGCAATATCTGCACGCTTATCGGTAACAACCATGACAAGCGATGATAAGAGGTTAAAAATTGCCACTGCAATAATTAACAACAAAATAAAAAACATCATCGTTTTTTCCATCTGTAGCGCCTGGAAAAAACTCTTATTTTCATCTGTCCAGTCACGTGCAACATAAAAGCTTGGTAATAGCTGGGTATTTAAGGTCTCTTTTAAAAAAGGCGCTTGATAGATATCCTTAACCCCCAGCTGTAAAGCTGTCACTGAATCACCCATCTGAAAAAGCTTTGCCGCATCATTAATGTTAATCAGCGCATAATAACTATCATATTGGTAACTCACCGAAAAGATACCGGATACTTTAAATTGCTTTAATCTTGGCATAAGACCTGCGGGTGTCAAATTTGCCTGAGGAATGATCACGGTAATTTTATCGCCAACCTTAACCCCTAAGGATTGTGCCAGATATTTACCCAAAACAATATTAAATTCTCCTGTTTTAAGCTGTGAAAGCCTGCCTTCAACCATATGCTGGCCAACAGGTACAACACTATCTTCATATTTGGGATCGATACCTTGAATCGCAGCAAAGGCATTACTGCCACCCATGGATAACAAGGCCTGGCCTTCAATAATGGGGGCTGCTCCCGTAATCCTTTTATCTTTTTCTTGTAAGTGCTGGGAAAGCGCCTGCCAATCATATAATTTTCCACCAGCCTGGTAAACTTTAACTGGCGGCACCATCATTAAAATGCGGTCTTTAATCTGCTCATCAAAGCCATTCATCACAGACATTACCGTTATTAGCACGGCAACGCCCAACGCAATACCGACAAATGAAATACCAGAGATAATGGATATAAACTGATTTTTTTTCTTTGCACGCAAATAGCGCAGACCAATAAAAAGTGGCAGCGGACGATACATGTTGGCCTTTTTATGTTTACTGTCTTCAACTAGCTGAAATACTAGCACAAAAAGCAAAACAAAGAACGGGTTTTATGGCTTTTGTTATTTTTTATAAACTACCTGCCCAACTGAATGCTTTAGCTAGCACATGTTATAGATATTTTGATAGTAAATGAAATTCAATATATTTACTCGATAAAAAATGGGGAATGGAAAATGCCTGATGATGACCTACTTTCACATGGCAAATAACCATACTATCATCGGCGCTAAGTTGTTTCACTTCTGAGTTCGGCATGGAATCAGGTGGTACCAACTTGCTATTATCATCAGACAAGGCAATTATACTGAATGCTATGAAAAAGTCCACCCTGTTTTTTATTATTTTAATGAAATTTCGATGACAAACTTTCTGACTTATGCTTGGATACCAGGTAAGTCACCATCATAGAAAAAGAAATCTACTGGGTAACTAAAAACTTCATCATAGTAAATGTTTGACTTATACGTTATTTTTTTGGTGGGAATCCACACAAGAGCTATTCGTGAATCCCTATATTTTAAGACAGTATTGTAGCGCCACTTGCCAGATGAATGTGGGCACCAAAAAATTCTGGTTTAATAATTTTATCTGATCCATGTTCCCTATCTGATTACCAATTTCTATGACATCAGTAATCGCATGCCTGGAGCTTGCCTGTGTAACCTTTACAAAACCCTTTTCTTTAAGATGCAACAAACCAAGGTAATCCGCATTGGGTAGTTCACCAAGGATACCTTTTTTTTGATGACGTAACAGCACTAAATCATCGGCAATTAAATGATAGCCATGCTTCTGCACCAGTACGTGGCTTAAATGGGATTTGCCAACACCGGGCGCACCAAAAATCAATACACCACGATTTTTTCTGGCAACGAAGTTGGCATGAATGGTAATAAATTTAAGGGGTAACATCTGAAGCGGATAAAAACAATTGATATAATTGTTCATTTGATTGCGCTTGACGGATATTCGTTAACGTCCCCTTTTTCTTCAGAAACTTGACAAGCTCCCCCATAAAAGCAATATGAACATCTTTAACACTTTCAGGGAAAATGGCCGCAATAAATATATCCACAGGCTCATTTGTCATCTCATATTCAATAGGCACATCAAGTGTTAAAATCGCTAAACGTGTTACCATAATGCCAGCAATTCGGCAATGTGGCACGGCGACACCTTTGCCAATTGCCGTACTACCAATTCTTTCTCGATCAAAAAGTTTTTGATAAATCAAATCACTGCTGATTTCATCATCAGGTGTATGCAATAAATTACTCAATACTTCAAAAATCCGCTTCTGACTTTTTAAAGAAGCTTTATTTACCGTACGATCTTTAGAAATAAAAGGAGATAGAAAGCTCATGGATAAAATTTAATTGATCATATTTAAGAAGATATTTCTTGGTTTTCAGGATGCTCTTGCTCAAAAACAGCCTCTTGATAGTTTTCTTCCGCCTCTGCTAACTGCTCTGCAGGACGTTCTGCACGATGTTCCTTTAGCTTTTGCTTATGTTTTCTCACCTGTGCATCAAGTTTATCTTTTAGCATGTCAATAGCGGCATACATATCACGGCCATCTGCTTTGGCAACAAATTCATTGCCTGGAACATTCACAACTGCTTCAGCCATCTGCTTTTCTCTTTCTACCGATAGAATGACTCTTGTGGCTATAATGTGATCAAAATGATTATTTAATTTACTTAGTTTATCTTCAACATAGCTTTTTAATGCATTTGTAATTTCCAAATGACGGCCTGTGATTTGAATTGACATAACTTAGGTCCTCCATCATTGTCATTGTGAACAAATATAACATAAGAAATATTATTTATTCTTATATTACCTACCTTTAAGGTTAGTGCTTTCATACATAAATTACCAGCTATTACAGCACAATTTTATTCACTATTTTTCGCTGCCTTGACTTGATTTTTCCTGATTTTCTTGCGTACTGTCGTCTGAGAAGTGTTGTTGAATATTTTGTTTGGTTTCATTTACAAAGCGCTTTGTATCTTCCCAGCCTTCCTTGCTTGCTGCTTTTGTTTTATCCCATGCTTTTTGACTATAATCACTTACTTTTTTGCCGGCATCTACCGCTGCATTTTTTGTCGCAGTTGAGGCATCTATCACTCCTTTTTTGAAAAGATCCCAATTACCCTGACAATCATAACTATCAGCTTTACACGCTTGTGCTTCTTCTGGTTTGTTATTTGTATCATCTGTTGTGCTTGAAAATGCAACACTTGAGATCATTGCAAACCCCAAAAATAAAATCGATATATATTTTTTCATCTGACACCTGTGCTATTGCGCTTTTAAAAATTTTTAACAAAAAAGATGCTGTAATACAATTTATAATGCATCAGGAAAATCAATTTGCTGCCACATTTGGTTTATACGATCATAGACATTCTGTGCGCTAACTGATACTTGGCATGGGGCAAAAGCCTCTTTTGTAATTGGGCATACTTTTTTCAAACAAGGTGAGCAAGTAAGCTTTGATGATACATGAATAACGCGCCCACCTTTTGCACCTGTAAGCTTAGCAGAGGTTGATCCATAAATACAAAGTGTCGGAACATGACAGGCGGCTGCTAAATGCGATAACCCAGTATCGACAGCAATCACTGCTTTACTTTGAACAAAATATTTTGCTAATTCCGTCAGATTTAATTTTGGTAGTACAATAACATGTTCCAGTCTATCGGCTATTTTACATGCCTGTTCATATTCTTTATCATTACCCCATGGTAATAATACTTTTACACCTTGATCTGAAAATAATTTTGCCAAGGCCTGCCAATGCGACAAGCACCAATGCTTGCTTGGCCAGGTAGTTCCATGCAAAAAAATCACCTGGTTTTGACACTGATTCATATGCCATTGATACTGAATACCATAATCTATATGTTCAAGCTCAGGCTTATAGTCTAATACACTTGCCAATAATAACTGCAAACGGTCAACTGCATGCAAGCCTTTTGGCACATGTACTTTATGTCGGTAGAAAAAACGTGATATGGGTTCTCGTGCACTTTTCTTATCAAGACCATAGCTTACACCTTTTGCTAAAAAAGCAATCCAGGCACTTTTTATCAATCCTTGCGCATCAATCACATAATCATAATGTTGGGCTTTTAAACGCTTTTTAAACTGACGAATGTCGCGGTAATGTTTAATAATATGTTTACGCCACTTTCTTATTTCAACCGGAATAACCTCATCTATCGCTTTATGCCAGCGAGGAATTTCATCAAATGATGCCTCCACCACCCAGTCAAAAACAATATCTGGTCGCTTTTGTTTGGCTTGTGTTATCGCCGGCAGCATATGAATAACATCCCCCAATGATGAGGTTTTTATAATTAAGCAACGCTTTGTCATTTTCTGTGCTTTTATTTTGTGTTCTACTTATAACTTCGATTATTGTACCGATATTTTCTAAAAATGACATCTCTTTAGTTTATACCGCTGAATCAGCAGGTTTATTGTAAATAGTCCTAGCATATGCGCACGCCTTAATATTCACTTGACATCTATAAACAAAGCCTGGAAACTCATCAAAATAAAAAACATAATCATGGATAAAATCAATGCTTACATTTGTCTTGTTGTTAATCATAGCTTACCTTTTTGGCTCAATTAACTGCGCTATTTTGACCTGCTTTGTGCTGCGGCTGCCTTCACCAAGAACCATAGGTTCAGGCAACCCAGGTGCGACCAATGTATTACGTTTAGGTGGTAAAAAAGCCGCGATTATTACGCTATTAGGTGATGCCTTAAAGGGTTTTATCCCCGTACTTGGTGCACATTTTTTTGGTTTAACAGAAATACAAATTGCCACGGTTGCGCTTTTTGCAATCCTTGGGCATATATTTCCCGTCTTTTTTGGCTTTAAAGGCGGCAAAGGGGTGGCAACCTTAATCGGTGTTTTATTTGGCTATAACTGGCTTATTGGTGCAATATTTGTTATCAGCTGGCTTGTTTTAGCCTTTTTAACCCGTTACTCCTCTTTGTCCGCGCTTATTGCAACCATTATTACCACTTTGTGTACCATAATTTTTTATGGTGTATACAGTGCAGCCCCTTTTATTATTATTGCAATACTTGTTATTATCCGCCATCAAGAAAACATCAAACGCCTATTATCAGGCACTGAAAGCAAGATTGGGCAAAAGAAATCCTCCTTGCCTTAAAGCAACAAAAACCCTTTGTCAATAACCCATTGTATCAATATAATAGCAACCCAGAGCAATGGGTTTTAAAGGAACCAAAATGAGCAAAATCATTGATGGGAAGTCACAAGCCAAGCAATTAAGAGCATTAATCAAACAAAAAGTAAACTTACGTAAACAGCAAAACCAGCGTGTACCAGGATTGGCAGTTATTATCGTTGGCAATGATCCTGCATCAATGATTTATGTTCATAATAAACGAAAAGCGTGCGAAGATGTGGGTTTTGTGTCCAGAAACTATGATTTAGAGACCTCTATCAGCAATGACGAACTTCTTGCTTTAATCGATCAATTAAATAAAGATGCAACAATTGATGGTATCCTAGTACAACTGCCATTACCTGCACATATTGATACAGAAAAGGTACTTGAAGCAATAACACCCGATAAAGATGTTGATGGCTTTCATCCTTATAATGTTGGCAAACTGTTACAGCGCAACCCTTTATTACGACCTTGCACACCAAAAGGCATTATGACACTGTTGGAAAATACATTGGGTGATCTCAAAGGCAAGCATGCTGTTATTGTCGGTGCATCAAATATCGTTGGCAGGCCCATGTTATTAGAGCTTTTGCTGGCTGGGGTTACCGTAACCGCTTGTCACCGACACACATATGATCTGACTGAACACCTTCAGCGTGCAGATATTGTTGTTGCAGCCGTTGGCAAACCTAATTTCATTCATGGTAAAGACTTAAAGCAAGGCGTAACTGTTATTGACGTTGGTATTAATCGATTAGATAATGGTAAGATTGTTGGTGATGTAGATTTTGACAGCGTGAAAGATAAAGCAGCCTATATCACGCCAGTGCCAGGTGGCGTGGGCCCTATGACGATTGCAACCTTGCTTGAAAATACACTATTTGCCTGTGAACAATTACACCGTAACGCTAGTCATTTAAATATTTAAAATACAAAGGTATAAAGCACAATGCGTTTTAGATTGAGAAAACCCTCCTTTTTAACCATAAGCGTATTATTTATGCTTGTGATTACCGCATTTGGCATCTTTATGCTTTACCCACAACAAACCAAAGCCGCCAAAGAAGTCGTTGCCTCTCAATCAACACTGACCACAAAAACAGCTAAAAAAAATACCTGCGAAGGTGAAAACTGCCAGATCAAGCAAGCACCAATTGCTCACCTTACGCCCAAGGAAGCTTTTATAAAAGGGGTACAATTCTCGCAAAATGGAAGCCAAGGTAGCAACATGACAAAAGCAGTTAATTATATTCAATACTCTGCTGCAACAGGATATGCTGAGGCTCAATTTAAACTGGGTCTTATGTATTTCCAGGGTGTCGGTGTTCAAGCCAACTCTGCAGTGGGTTTTTACTGGATTCAAAAGGCTGCTAGAAACGATTATCCAGAAGCACAGATATACCTTGCCTATATGTACAAAAAAGGTATTGGTGTTCCGGTTGATATGTTTCAATCCAATTACTGGCTGCGCCAGGCAAAACGAAATGGTATTGACGTTAATATCACCTCGTTAGATTTTATGTAATCTGAATTGCTCGCACATCTTACCTGCACTTTAATGATCAAATGACTTTCAATGACATTAAAATGATTAAAAAGCAACAAACCGTAATCACCACTCACATCCAGGTGATTTTCTGCCTATCTTGAAACAAGGCAGCAATAAACCAGGTTAACATTCCCCACACAATTCCCTCAGAAATTGACAGTGTCAGTGGCATCAATACAATCGTAATAAAAGCGGGTAAGGCATCGGTTGCATCACTCCAGTCAATATGCTTAACCGAGCACATCATAAAACTGCCGACAACAACAAGTGCTGGCGCCACCACAAACATTGGAATCATTTGCACTAATGGCGCTAAAAATAAGAAAGGTAAGAATAACAGCCCTACCACAACCGCAACAAAGCCTGTTTTACCACCTGCAGCCATACCTGTTGCTGATTCCACATATACAGAAGCCGGTGAACTACCACAGATACCTGAAAAAGTCGCCGCAATTGAATCAACAATTAAAGACTGCTTTATGCGTATCGGCTGGCCTTTATCATCAAACCAATCTCCTGCTTGCGCCAGACCAATAAGCGTTCCTGTACTATCAAAGATATTAATGAATAAAAAGGTAAAAATCGCTGGCAGCAAAGAAATTTTCAGGCTGCCAAGCCAGTCTATTGCAAAAAAAAGTGAAAAATCAGGTAACGCAAAAAAGTGTTTAGGTATGATTAATAGTGTACTTTCCCCCCATAAGCGTCCAAATGGCAAAGCAATAACACAGCCAATAACAATCATTAGCAAGATCGCAGCTTTAATGCGCAATGCAAAAAGCGCCGTTAGAATGACAAAACAAAGTAAAAACACAAATGTTGATTCGCTTAAAGGTGTTATCTCCAAAAGTCCTGAAGGCGCTTGGTGAATAAATCCTGCATTATAAAAGCCAACCAAGGCAATGAATATTCCAATACCAGCACCAATACCATGCTTAACGGCATTGGGAATCCCAGCCAATATTTTGGTGCGTACGTTAAAAATTGCCAGAAAAACAAAAATCACCCCAGACCAAAAAACCGCCCCTAACGCCGTTTGCCAGGGGATTCCCCAGGCTTTGACAATCGTATAGGTAAAAAATACATTCATGCCCATTGCTGGTGCTAGTGCATAGGGGTTTCTTGCATAAATACCCATCGCGATTGATGAAAATGCTGAAATAATCACCGTGCTTGTTACTAAAGCCGCCTCAGGCATTCCAGTTTGCGAGAGAATTTTCGCATTGACAACGATAATATAAAGCATTGCTAAAAAAACAGTTATACCTGCAATCGTTTCAGTACGGTAATTTGTCTGGTACTGATCAAAACCAAAATAGCGCTTTATTACTTCAAACATAACAATCTCACCCCAATATAATTAAACTAAATAACTTTCAAGGAACTTAACATTATCAAAAAACAGCAAAAAGTAATCATACACGACATCACACTTAATTGCCTGCGATCATGAAATAAAGTAATTAAAAACCATGAAACCATACCCCATACAATCCCTTCTGAAATCGATAGAGTCAGCGGCATCAGCACAATCGTCACAAAAGCAGGAATTGCCTGAGTCAAGTCATTCCATTTTACATACTGAATGGATGACATCATCAAACACCCGACCATTACAAGCGCAGGTGCAACAACGAATAATGGGACCATTATCACCAAGGGTGATAAAAATAAAAATGGCAAAAACAAGAGCCCAACAATAACAGCAACAACACCAGTGCGTCCACCTGCTGCAATACCGGTTGCTGATTCTACAAAAATTGCCGTTGGCGTGTTACCGATAACACCAGATAAGGAAGCTGCCACTGAATCAACTAATAAAGATTGTTTAATCCGAATTGGCTGCCCTTTATCATCAAACCAGTTACAGGTATGGGCAAGTCCTAATAACACACCGGTACTGTCAAAAATATTGATAAATAAAAAAGTAAAAATTGCAGGCAGTAAAGCTACTTTTAAGCTGCCCAACCAATCAATCGCAAAGAATAAAGAAAAATCAGGCAATGCGATTAAATGTTCGGGGACATGAATTAATGCGAAATTACCGAACAAATGACCAAATGGTAAAGAGATCAAGCAACCAATAACAATGGTGATCAACATTGCACCACGAAATTTTAAAGCCATTAAAATTGATAAGATGAAAAAGCAGCTGATAAAAACAAAGGTTTGCTCGGATAGCGCGGTTACCTCTAAAAGTCCTGAAGGTGATTGATGAATAAACCCGGCATTATAAAAGCCAACCAAGGCAATGAATATCCCAATACCAGCACCAATACCATGCTTAACGGCATTGGGAATCCCAGCCAGTATTTTGGTGCGTATGTTAAAAATTGCCAGAAAAACAAAAATCACCCCAGACCAAAAAACCGCCCCTAATGCCGTCTGCCAGGGGATTCCCCAGGCTTTAACAATCGTATAGGTAAAAAATACATTCATACCCATTGCTGGTGCTAATGCATAGGGGTTTCTTGCATAAATACCCATCGCAATTGATGAAAATGCTGAAATAACGACCGTGCTTGTTACTAAAGCTGCCTCAGGCATTCCGGTTTGTGACAGAATCTTTGCATTGACAACAATAATATAAAGCACAGCCAAAAAAGTAGTTATACCTGCAATAATTTCTGTGCGCCAGGTTGTGCTATTCTCAGAGAATTTGAAATATTTTTCTAATAACGACATGTATGAACGATACTAATCTCACCAAGGGGCTTATTGTAGCATGAAATCGGATACTGAAAAGTCTTATTCTTGATTTTTTGTTAGACTGACTGCTTTTAATATTTTCAACGCCTGAAATAGTTGGTAATCTTTTAGGTATAATGCATCGTCATCTTGATAACGCTTTTTATATGACTTAAGCTTTTGGCTAAAATTATCAGCCGTATTATTATCACTCAACGCGTTTGAATAACTTGATTCTTCAAACATCACCATTTCTTTTTCACGACCTTCTTCATCCTGGATGAACTGCTTTTGTTTTATAATAATATCTGGAATAATGCCCTGGCCTTGTATACTGCGACCTTTTGGCGTGTAATAACGTGCTGTTGTAAGCTTTATTGCCGTATCTCTAGAAACAGGGATCACCGTTTGCACAGAGCCTTTACCAAATGTTTTCTCACCAACGATAATTGCTCGTCTGTGATCCTGCAGCGCACCGGCAACAATTTCAGAAGCAGATGCAGAACCCATATTAACAAGCACAACCAAAGGCAGTTTATTACTATAATCCTTTGTGATGACATAACTGGTTAATGACTCCTCAGGCGTACGTGACTTAATATCAACAATTTTGTGCTTAACCGAAAGTGGGTTTTCTAAGAAAATATCACTCACACCAACGGCTGCTTCTAACAGACCACCAGGATTGTTCCGTAAATCCAGCACAAGCCCCTTTAATGGTATTTTATTTTTAACCTGCAATTGATCAATTTGATTTTTAACATCTTTTGCAGTGTCTTTTTGAAATTGGCTGATACGAATATAACCATAGTTATCCTCAAGTAGTTTTGCTGATACAGAATCAACGATAATAGTCTCGCGTGCCAAGGTTAGTTGGATTGGCTTTGCAACTTTTGCACGCAAAATTGTGAGTTTTACTTTTGTCCCAGTCTCGCCACGCATATGAGAAACAGCCTCATCAAGCGTCATTCCTGAGACCACATGGTCATCAATTTTAATAATCAAATCGCCAGGTTGAATGCCTGCCTTATATGCTGGGGTGTTATCAATAGCGGAGATAACTTTAATCACATCATCGCTTTTGGTTACATGCATCCCAAGCCCTGCAAATTTTCCTGTTGTCGATAGCTCTAAATCTACCAAATCATTTTTGCTTAAGTATTCTGAATGTGGATCCAATGATTGCAACATTCCATCGATTGCTGCCTCAAAAATTTCCTTATCCGACAACTCTTCAACATACATTTGTTTAACAAGCTGGATACTGCGTGAGAGTTTCTCAATTTCTTCTTCACTGATTTTGTCAGATGCCGCAAAAACGCCCACAGCATAAAAAAGACAACTGTAACAGCAAAGAATAATTAGTATTATTTTTTTCATCACATCTACCCACCTTACACAACTTATACCTTTAGTGCAGTACACTTGTAAGTTTTATTATCACTTAATAAACACGAAGTAGCGTATTTATGGCTGGTTCAGCCGTTTTTTTAACGCATCGCTCGGTTTAAATGCTACCCTTGTTAACGCCGGAATTTGAACGGTTTCTTTTGTTTTGGGGTTTCTTCCAAGTCTAGGTGATTTTTGTTGAATTTCAAACTTGCCAAAGTTCTTCAAACGTATGTGATGCCCTGTTGACAAAAGCGCTGTCAAGGTTGCAAAAAACTGCTCAACACAGTGATTTGCGCCAGCAGTGTCCATCGCCATACCCTGTGACACTGCATTGACCAAATCCTTCTTTGTCAATGTCTTCATCATAGTGCCTAAGCTCTAAGCGTTGCGTTATATGTTGTTGATAACAACTCGATAATCTGCCCTGTCATTTTTGTGATTTCATCATCCGTTAAGGTATGTGTATCTGCCTGAAAGCTTAAGCTTAATGCAATACTCTTTTGATCTTCTGCAATATTCTGCCCCGTATAGACATCAAAAGTATCAACCTGTTTGAGCATACTGATACCTGCATGATGAATTGTATCAATAATGCTTTGAGCTGGAATCTCTTGATTCACCGTAATGGCAAGGTCACGAACAACTGATGGGTATTTCGATATTGGTTGAAAGCTTGAGACTTTTTTATCTAAAAGCACTGCCGCATCCATCTCAAAAACAATTGGCGCTTTTGCTTTAATTTGCATTAATTTTAATACAGAAGGATGTAAAACACCAATAAGTCCTACGCTTTGATTACCTTGATAAATATAAGCTGACTGGCCAGGGTGTAACCATTTTATGTCATCACAAACCCCAAAATGATAAGGCTTCTGTGTTAAAGACAACAAAGCTTCAACATCTGATTTAACCGTATAAAAATCACTTGCTTTTTTATCTTGCCAGTTCAATGGCGTTAATGCACCAAAAGCAAGACCTGCTATTTTCTGCGTCTCATTATAACTACCTTGCTTATTTGGATGAAAGCAAACGCCGGTTTCAAACAAGCGAATACGTGGCTGCTGGCGGTTTAAATTTGATTTAAAGCTCAATAGCAATCCTGGTATCAGGCTTTGTCGCATAACGGACATGTCTTGAGAAATAGGATTTTGCAACATAAGACCTTTTTGATCAAAGAAAAACGCATCAAGTTTTGGCTCGATAAAACTATAATGAATTGTTTCATAAAATCCGCGATCGATAAGTGCTGTTTTCAATCGAGACTCTGCAACACCTTCTTTTACTGTTTGCGCTGTTAATTGCATTTTTGGCATACTTACAGGCAAGTTTTGATACCCATATAAGCGCCCTACTTCCTCAATCAGATCTTCTTCAATTGCAATATCAAAACGATAGCTAGGTGGGGTTACCTGCCAACTACTTTGAGATAACTTATGCCAATTCATGTTTAAACGTGTCAATGTTTTTTCGACAAATGCCTCATCAAGGCTGACACCCAAAATTCGATTAACACGGGATAAAGACAGATTAACCTTTGGTGGATTAAAAGTAAAATCGGATGCCATCGATACTTTTGCTGGTTTACCTCCTGCAATATCAGTAATCAGTGCTGTTGCATATTCAATAGCCTGTTTGGCAAGCATTGGATCAACGCCACGTTCATAACGATGAGATGAATCCGTATGCAAACCATATTTTCTGGCTTTCCCCGCAACATATTCAGGTGCAAAATAAGCACTTTCTAAAAAAATATTTTTTGTATTATTATCCACACAAGAATCTAAACCACCCATTACACCAGCAATAGCTTGGGGCTTATGCTCATCTGCAATAACAAGTGTACCCTCTAAAAGCGTCACCTTTGTTTCATCAAGCAAAACAATTTCTTCAGCTTCTTTAGCAAAGCGGATATAAATCTCATCACCTAATTTATCTGCATCAAAAGCATGCATTGGCTGACCAAGTTCTAACAATACATAATTGGTAATATCCACGATCACAGACACCGGTCGAAGCCCGCTTCGGCGCAGGCGTTCTTGCATCCATAAAGGTGTTTTAGCATCAAGGTTAATATTTTCTATTAAACGTCCATAATACTGCGGACAGGCTTTTGTTGCCTGCAAGGTGATTTTCTTTGTCTTTTCAGTAACAAAAGGCTGCGGTATGATTTCTAATGGTTTTAAATGAATCCCCGTTAAAGCCGATACTTCCCTGGCAATCCCATAAACACTTAAACAATCCGCTCGATTAGGCGTTAAATCCACTTCAATGCTAACATCATCAAGCGCTAAATACTCGCGAATATCAGCACCAACAGGTGCTTCTTCAGGCAGCTCAAGCAACCCTTCAGCATCCTCAGCGATTGTCAGCTCCTTTGCCGAGCACAGCATGCCAAAAGATTCCTGGCCACGAAGCTTGCTTTTTTTGATTTTAAAATCACCTGGAAGTACCGCACCAATCAAAGCAACAGGCGCTTTCATTCCTTCATAAATATTCGAAGCACCACAGACAATTGTCAATAAATTCTCTTGGTTAACATCAACTTCACAAATATTTAATTTATCCGCATCTGGATGTTTTTTTATCGTAATAATCTGGCCAACAACAACACCTTGAAATGGTTGGCTTACCGCATCAATCGCATCAACTTCTACGCCAGCAAGCGTTAATTTCTCTGCCAGTGCCTTTGTTTCTAATGTTTCATCTAAAAAACAATCCAACCACTTTTGGCTAAACTTCATTATTTTAAATCCTTAATTTCATCTATTTCTATTTTTCTAAAGATACAAACGATAATTTATCTGCCATGTATTTTATTTAAACTGTTGCAAAAAACGCAGATCATTTTCAAAAAACAAACGTAAATCATTAATACCATAACGTAACATTGCCAAACGCTCAACGCCCATACCAAAAGCAAAACCCTGGTACTTTTGTGCGTCAATACCACCTGCTTTTAATACATTAGGATGTACCATCCCACAACCTAGAACCTCTAACCATCCGGTTTCTTTACACACGCGACATCCTTTCCCATCACACATCACACATTCCATATCTGCCTCTGCAGAAGGCTCTGTGAAGGGGAAATAAGAAGGACGAAAACGCATCTTTAAGTCTTTCTCAAAAAAAGCGCTTAAGAAAGCTTTTAGCAACCCTTTTAAATCCGCAAATGATGCTTGCTCATCAATCCACAAACCTTCCACCTGATGAAACATTGGCGTATGTGTAATATCAGAATCACAACGATATACACGCCCTGGTGCAATCATACGAATCGGTGGTGATTGGTTTTCCATGGTGCGAATCTGCACACCGGAAGTATGTGTTCTTAACACTGCATTTGGGTTAAAATAAAAGGTATCATGCATGGCGCGCGCTGGATGATGATCGGGAATATTCAATGCTTCAAAATTATGATAATCATCTTCAACCTCTGGGCCATACTCAGTTGCAAACCCCATCTTCATAAAAAATGACTCAATCCGTTGAAGACTTGTGCTAATTGGGTGCAATGCACCTGGCTGCTGACCGACACCTGATAACGTAATATCGATTTTTTCTGCTTGTAGCTTTTGCGCCAATTCTGCAGAGTCTAGATTCTCAAGCTTACTATTAATGGCTTGTTGAAGGGTGTTTTTTGCTATGTTGACGGCTTGCCCAAGTTTTGGTTTTTCCTCATTAGGTAAAGTCGCTAACAACTTCATTAAACCTGTCAGCTCCCCTTTTTTACCTAAATATTGTATTCGTATTTGATCTAAATCCTGTTTATTCTGTGTTTTTTCAAGCTCAGCCAATGCTTTTGACTGAATTTCTTCAACAATCTGCATGTATCTTACCTTTGTCAATCAATAGGCAACATTATATACCACCCATAAACCATTTTACAGTATTTCTTGACTTAACTGGTAAAGCAAAAACAGCTAATTACGCGTTGAACCATCACTTGTGACACAATATTTAAAAGTTGTCAGCTGCTGAACCCCAACAGGCCCTCTGGCGTGGAGTTTTCCCGTTGAAATACCAATCTCAGCACCCATACCAAACTCCCCACCATCAGAGAACTGTGTTGAAGTATTATGCATGACAACTGCGCTATCTATTTCTTGAAAAAACAGCTCAGCAGCACTTTGGTCTTCTGTGATAATGGCATCGGTGTGATGAGAGCCGTACTTGTTAATATGATCGATTGCTTCTTGAATACCATTAACCGATTTTATTGAAACGATCGCATCTAGATACTCTGTTGACCAATCCTGTTCACAGGCCTTTTCACAAGTGAAATCTTCAGAGAAGATCTGATACAAAAAACTATCCAGATAAAGCGCGCAACCTTGTGCCTGCAACGCTGCTAATAATTTTGGCAAATGTATATTGATAATTTTTTTATCTATCAAAATGGTTTCTGTTGCACCACAAATTGACACACGGCGCATTTTTGCGTTAACACAAACATCAACTGCTTTATCGATATCGGCATCTTGATGAATATAGCTATGACAAATACCATCCAAGTGTTTGAATAAAGGAATTTTGCTGTGTTTGGTTAAATGCTCGATTAAAGCTTTACCACCACGAGGGACAATTACATCGATATAACGATCCTGCTGCACCAGATAATCAATCGCTTGTCTTTCTTGTACCGCGACCATTTCAATAGCCTCAGTGGGCATACCAGCCGCTAAAAGTCCCTCATGTAATGCCGCCATAATCGCCCTGTTAGAATGTAAACATTCTGAACCACCACGCAAGAGCACCCCATTGCCAGATTTTAAACAAAGTCCTGCCGCATCTACTGTCACATTTGGCCTTGACTCATAAATTACCGCAATCACCCCAAGTGGAACACTGATTGCTTTAATATCAAGTCCACTTGGGCGGGTTGTGTGTGATAGTATCTTATTCAATGGATCAGGCTGTTTTGAAATCTCAATCAATCCTGCCGCCATTTTCTCAATACCGATCTCATCCAACGATAATCGGTCGATCATTGCCAGCGATAAGCCTTTCTTATGCGCATTTTTGATATCTTCATGGTTGGCATATAAAATGGCTTTTTTATGTCTAAGCAATGCTTCTGCCATTGCTTTTAATACCTTGTTTCTTACATCATCAGTGCTTACTGCGAAGTATTTTGCATTTTCTTTGACCAAACGACATTGTTGTTGAATCTTCTCTTGTACTGTTTTCATGTTTATACCACTACCATATCATTTCGATGCACAACGGCTTTTACATTTTTATTATTTAAATACATTTCAATCTGCTGGCGCGTTTTGCCTTTTATTTTATCAAGCGTTTCCTGACTAAAATTCACCATACCAACGGCAATAACCTGCCTGTTTTGATCACAAATATTGACAATATCGCCTTTTTTAAACATACCATCACAGGCGGTTACACCGGCAGCAAGCAGACTATTACCAAGCAACAGCGCCTCAACGGTTCCAGCATCAACAACAATCTGTCCTTGATGCTGCAAATGATGAGCCAACCAGCGCTTTTTGGCATTTTGTGTTAAAGGCTGCGCCTTAAAAAGCGTATATCGCTCCTGTTTTAAAAGATGGGCTATCGGGTTTTGGATATTGCCACGACATAAAATCATATCACAGCCATTTTTTGTGGCGATTTCTGCAGCCATAATCTTTGTTATCATGCCACCAGAGCTAATTTTTGTGTGGCTTTGTCCTGCCATTGAACGAATATCTGCATCAATTTTATCAACAATTGGGATAAACTTCGCCGTTTTCTCAAAGTGAGGATTTGCACTATAAAGCCCATCAATATCTGATAAAAGAATTAATAAATCAGCCTCAACCATCTGTGCCACCCGTGCTGCCAAGCGATCATTATCACCATAGCTGATTTCAGTCGTTGCTACCGTGTCATTTTCATTAATAATCGGCACAACATTAAACTTCAACAGCGTTTGTAATGTATTTTGCGCATTGATATAACGATGCCTTGTTTCACTGTCATCAATACTCAATAAAACCTGTGCCACATTCATTTTATAATCATAAAATATCCGCTTATAGGCGTTAGCCAGTTGAATCTGCCCAATACTTGCTGCAGCTTGCTTTTCAGCTAATGTACACTTTCGATTCGTACAACGTAAAATCTGACGTCCTAAAGCAACTGAACCAGAAGAAACAATAATAACTTCAATCCCTTTTTCTTTTAAAGAAGCAACATCATAAGCCAATGCATTAAGCCAGGTTTCATTTAATTGATAACCAGCATCAACCAATAAGGCTGAGCCTATTTTAATGATAATTCGTTTTTTTTGTTCAATATGGCTACGCATGGGTTTGTTATTATCACGATACTTCATTTAACTATATCACATCTGATTTCAAACGAAATATTAAAGTTAAATCCGTGATCTTAGAAAGCTATAATCAGCTGCAACAGGCTATTTTCTTATCCCAAATAAATAGAGTTTTTTACGCTTTGCAAGCACCAGTGTTCTTGATAAAAGTGTGCTGTAGATAGGGCTTCCACCCATAAAAATAGCTGCAATTGTGGCACTAAAGCACGTTAATATTAATGGAAGAATTAAGGCATAGTTCATCGTCATCTCTACCACCAGCACGATACCAGTTAACGGCGCGCTAACCGTAGCAGTAAATAAAGCACTCATGCCCGCTACTGCAAACACTTGCGGATTTGGAATTAACTCTGGGAATAGAAAATTTGCCAATGTACCAAAAAACATACCAAAAATTGTCCCCAATGCAAGCATGGGGGCAAAAATTCCGCCTGGCACCCCTGTACCATAACTGATTAACGTTGTCGCAAAGCGTAATACAAAAAGCATGATCAAGATAGCCAATGTGATATTGCCATGTAATGCTTCAGGCATCACCTTATATCCCCCACCGACAACCTGCGGGAAAAAGACCATTAAAAGCCCTGTTGCCACACCGATAACAACAATCCATCGCCAAAATATTTTATTATTTTTTCTGGCAAAAAAATTCAACGATCGAATAAGATATTTATTAAATAAAACCCCTAATGCGCCAAAAATGGCGCCAAATAAAATAAATAGCCATAAGCTTGATAATGGCACAGCCTTATAGGTTGTCATATCAATATCCATCATCTGACGAATATTATAACCACCACTTTGTAAAATCATCTGTAAGAAAATATCGGCAACAACACAGGCAATAATAACCGTTTGCATCGAGCGAAAACTATATTTAAATTGCTGGCGCATCTCTTCGATCACAAATAAGATACCTGCCAAGGGTGCATCAAATGCCGCCGCCAATCCCGCACCTGCACCAGCTGCAATTAAAATATGTGCATGCTGCTCATCCAGGCGGAATATATTTTTCACCCATTGGCCAATTGCACCCCCCATCTGAATCGTTGGTCCTTCTCTTCCTAATACCAAACCACTTGACAAAGACAGCACACCACCGATAAATTTTGCCGGTAATACACGCCAGCCATTTAACTGTCTTTTGTTTTCCAAAACCCCTTCGATTTCCTGCACACCACTGCCTGCAGTTTCTGGTACAAGCTTACGAACAATAAGTAAGGATAACACTAAAAAGGTAGTTGATAAGACTACTGCCAACAGACATTTTAAAAATAAATGATCATAAAGTGCATTAAAGGCAGCTTGTTGGCCTGCATCAATCCAATGAATACATAGCTGAAACAATGCACCGACACAACCAACAAGCACACCTGTCACACCACCATACATCGTTGAGCGTGCAATTTCTTTTGGGTAATGAATTTTTTTCATCCGTGTTTTAATCCCATAAAAGCATGTAAGCTTTAGCTTAAAGAATTGCCAAAGATTTGCAACCTGTGTTTGCTTGTGAATGCACTTTAAGCATGAAGTAAGCTATATAACAAAGCCTGGCGCATATACACACCATTTTTTGCCTGTTTGAAATACCAGGCATGTTCTGTTTGATCTACCGATTCACAAATCTCACCAACCCGTGGCAGTGGATGCATAACAATTAAGTGCTTTTGTGCATATCTCATCAGTAAAGCCTTTGTCAATACATAGCCAAAGTCATGTATCTCATCGGTAAAACGCTCTTTTTGTAAGCGTGTCATATAACAGACATCAACAAAAGGCAACGCCGCTTCAAGTGATTGTTCAAAATTAATCTGTATATTTTTTTGCTTTAATTGATCAATGATATCTGGTGGTATTTGTAATTGATCAGGTGCAACATAATAAATGGTAATATCATTATATTGTGTTAATGCATAAGATAAAGAATGCACGGTACGACCGTATTTTAAATCACCAACCATCGCAATTTTCAAACCATCAATCCTTTTAAATTTTTGTTGGATGGTATATAAATCCAGTAGCGTTTGTGTTGGGTGCTGGTTGGCACCATCACCAGCATTAATCACAGGAATTTGTGAAATCTTTGTGGCTTTTAATGCACTTTGTGGTTCAGGATGACGCATTATAATTGCATCGGCATACGCATTTAGCATATAGATGGTATCTGCTAAACTCTCCCCTTTTTGTCCAAATGAAGTATTACGACTATCAGAAAAGCCGATAATCTTTGCACCTAAACGGTGAATGGCGGTTTCAAATGATAAACGGGTTCTCGTTGATGCTTCAAAAAAGCAACTGGCAATGATTTTATCATTTAACGTATTGTCTAACTCACCTTGTTTTGCTTTTTCAGCCAAACCCAATAGTCTATTTAAATCATCTTTTGTTAACTGATTGATATCAACCAAGTGTTTATTCATCCATTTTCTCCGCCAAATCATTCATGCGTGGTATAAACTATGGTATGCTTAGTTTCGCATAGCTTTACGCTTGTTTACTTGCCTTGCGAGTATAACAACAAACAATAAAAAGGTATATACAATATGTATGCAGTTGGTTTAACAGGCGGTATTGGCAGCGGAAAAACAACCGTTGCCCAATTATTCTCTGAAAAGTTTGATATCGATGTTATCTGTGCTGATCGCATTGCTAAAGCAGTTTTACAAGAAAAGGCCGTCATCGCTGATATTGCCGCTTATTTTGGTGATACAGTGCTCACCAAAGACGGCCAGGTTGACCGCCCGATTTTACGGCAAATCATCACAAGCAATCACAAAGCACGAGAGCATCTGAATCAACTTACCCATCCTGTTATCCGTGAACATATCCATACTGCGCTTGAGAAAAGCCAAAGCCCTTATACTTTAATTGATATCCCCTTATTAACAAAGGATTCTTTATCGCACTATCCTTATTTACAAAAAATTATCACAGTTGTTGCTGATAAAAACACCAAGATCACACGAATTATGCAACGTGACAATCAAACCTATACACAAGCACACGCCATGATCAATAGCCAAATTTCAGATAATGAGCGAAAAGCTTTTAGTGACTTTGTCATTGAAAATAATGGTGACAAACATAGCCTTCTGAGTAAAGTTGCACAAATACATCAAAGCCTCTTATCGCTTGCTTTGCAACCTAACACTTAATGCAGATCAAAGAAAAATGACAAAAGGTGTAAATCCAGCTATTTGATACATTTTAAAACTTCATAATTTGCCAAAATGTTCGAGTGAAAATATTCAGGCATCCTAGCCCAATCACTTACTTGGACTAAAATAGGAATATTTGAGTCATGAACTGCCTGCTTAAAGGCACTTAACTCCTCAATTGGTAATGGTGATAAATCAGCCGTCCGAATTACGATATCTAAATCACTAGTATCGTGCGCACTACCATCAACACGACTGCCATACGCCCAAATCTCACAAGGTGTCTTAAGCGTTGTCTCTGCAATGTTTAAAAGCCTCTTTTTATCTTCATCTCTAAGTATCATGACCTTTCCCTAATACCTTAATAAGTTGCTCCACATCCTTAATAAATCCTGGCATCAATGGTAAAGTTTTCTCTGCCAGATCAAAACCACAATCATGTGCTGTTAAATTACGATTGTCACGATAAACAAGCCACCTTTCAACAGCATCTAAACTCAACAAACCATGGTTACCTGCATGACGAAAAACATCTTTGAATGTTAAACGATCAACTGCTTTTTTTGAATGAAAATAATCTGCCAATGCTTTTTTTAATAACTTTCCTGACTGCTCTAAAATTACTTCAAACTCCTTAATTACTGCAGAGCGATATAAATCATATTGAATACTATTTTCTTCACTTTGCAACAGCTTTTTATACGCTTCTAACAGCGTTTGATTGCACCTGTCCAAAAATTGTGTATCAATAACCACTTAGCGCCTCTTTACCACGACAACAATTGTGGTTTGTAATTTACATTAATCAGCATTTAATGTCCAACTGATTACAATACACATTGTGAAAACAGCAGGCTTTGTTTACACTCATTATTGTGCACAATCAACAAAAAAGTTTATGACGGATAAAATTAATAAATTTATTGCAGCAATTCTATATCTTAGCATTTTATTGCTGACACTATGGGTGCTTTACCCGTATGTTAAAATCATCCTCTGGGCGATTATTTTGAGCATCTCGGTGTGGCCATTGTATGGTTATTGGGAACAACTTTTAAGGCATAAACGCTCCTTGTCCGCATTAAGCTTTACCATTATTGTTGGCCTTGCAATTTTACTGCCTTTGATTTGGATCCTCTATAGATTTGGATCCTCTATATTGGTATCAACGAGTTTATCAATCTTGGGCAGTACCTATCCCACGCCCACCAGGAAAAACTTCACCTTCCCCAGAATTTGGCCAACCTGCCTTTGGTTGGCAAATATTTATCCAATTTTTGGGACCATTACATCTTAAATCCTGATGCATTAAAAGCAATGATAACAAAGTTTGCCATCCCTTATGAAAAAGCAGGACAAATTGCACTGTTTATTGTGATGCAAAGCTTTCACTTTTTAATTATGCTTTTAGTTTTGTTCTTTATCTTCTTAAATAGTGCCAGACTTTCTGATGCATTAAACCATATTATAAAAGCCTATACACCTGGCTTTAGTGAATATTTTATCAAAGCACGTCTTGTCATTCGAAGCGTATTAGACAGTATGGTTTATACAGGGCTTGGCACCGGCGTTATCTTAGGCGTTGTTTATTACTTTGCTCATCTACCTTATCCGATCTTTTTTGCGATTTTTACTGCACTTGCCACAGCCATCCCCTTTGCCCTGCCCTTTGTATTAATTCTTATCTTTTTAATTACACTGGTTCAAGGCCAATTAATCAGTGGCCTTATCATTCTTATTATCGGTACAGTTTTATCCTTTATTATCGATCACTGGATACGTCCAGCTATTATTGAAAAATATGTTAATATACATTTTTTAGCGGCCTTTTTAGGCGCACTAGGTGGTATTGAAGCGTTTGGGCTTATCGGTATTTATCTAGGGCCTGTCATTATGGTTTTATTAACCCTTTTCTGGCAAGAAGCTTTAAATAATGCAAAAAAACAGAACAAAATATAGGTTAACAAATTTTTAACCTCATCTTTAATAAGTCCTCCACAATTGTCTCATTCGCTTTTGGCATTGCAAATTTTGATAAATCTTGAAAGGAAACCTCAGCAATTTTTTGGGCTTCTTTTGCTTTGGGCATACCCTCAAATTCATCGATAATATAAAAATAAAGCGCAACACTTTTATCCGGATAGGTAAAATAAATTTTCTGAAAGAAAGTCGATGCTTTTACATGAATCCCTACTTCTTCATATAATTCACGTACTAATGCAGCATTAATCGATTCATTTGCCTCAACTTTTCCCCCAGGAAACTCCCATAAATCACCTAAATGCTTATCCTTATGGCGTTTTGTAATGTAAACACCATTTTTCTCTTTATTTAAAATAACACCAATAGCAACGGTAATATCGTTCATAACAACCAAATTAAAAATAAATAATAAAGATAGCATAACAAATCCTTTTAGCGTTATCATACAAAGTAAGTAAAAATTTTTACCCATCTTACATGAACAACAAAAGATTAATCGGTATTGATTTTGGTAAAAGCCGTATTGGCATTGCGTCAGGACAAATGATTACGCAAACTGCATCACCGGTTGCAACCATTAATGCAAAAAATGGTGTACCTGATTGGATAATGCTTGATAAGATTATTAAAAAATGGCGCCCAAGTGATATTATCATTGGTCTGCCAATTGATGCAAAAGACCAGGAAACCCAGATCACCAAAGATACACGTGCTTTTGCTGAGCTTATTAAACTTCGCTATCAAATACCGATTCATTTAGTCAGTGAAACATTTTCAACGCGTGAAGCACGTTGGCGGCTTGAAGAAGCACAAAAAAAATCAAATCGTCATTTAAAAGTAGATGATGTCGCTGCTTGTGTTATCCTTGAGACTTGGATGCACGATAATTAAGGACATATAAGGTTTAGCATAATGGACATTCGTCAAACACTAAGACAAAAACGCCAAGCGCTCTCACCCACGATAAAAGAAACCTATGAGCAACTGCTGTACCAACAGTTTCTTACTGTGTTTTCAGATATAGCCAATTTAAAAATTGCCAGTTATAAAGCAACAGCTGAAGAAATTTCACCTGCACTTATTGATTTGTTTTTAAAAAGCCAAAATAATACATTATATTACCCGGCACTACATCCACTTCACTTACGTCATCTATGGTTTATTCAAAATCATGGGAAATGGGTTAAAAATAAATACCACTTGCTAGAACCGGCCATTGATTTTGACCTTATTCTTGAGCCATGGGAATTAGATATTGTTTTGGTACCTTTAGTGGGCTTTGATACACAAAAAAATCGCATCGGCATGGGCGGTGGTTTCTATGATACCAGTTTTTCATTTAGACGAAGTCCTTTTTTCAAAACACCAAAACTTATTGGTATTGCTTTTGATGAGCAGCAAGTAAATACAATTGCAATTAATTCTTGGGATATTACAATGGATGTTATTATTACGCCAACGCAGGTTATTCAATGACATGGATACCATTACACTGCAAAACCTTATTAAAGAAAAGTTAACTGATACCTTTGCACCGCAAAAAATTGAACTTATTGATGAAACAGATAAACATCGAAAACACCGGCATTTTCAACCAGACAAATTTCACTTTCAGCTTATTATTCAAAGCAGCTACTTGGCAAGCTTGCCAAAAATAAAAGCACACCAGGCTATTTATCATTGCTTGGATGAATTAATGAAAACTTATATTCATGCGCTGTCAATTCAAATTAACCCTTAGGATAGAAGAATGAAATGTTTACGCTTTATTAAAAATGAATACGGCCTAGTGCTACCACTTGTCTTATTTGTATTAATTAATTTTGTTTTTCATAACCTAAGCCCCACAAATATCTCCCATATCCACACTTTGCTGATCACTTTTTTCATCTTTGTCGTAATGCTTATTTGTGCCTTTAATGTCGTTCATCATGCTGATTGGTTGGCAGAGAAATTTGGTGAACCTTATGGTACCTTGATATTAACACTTGCCGTTATCAGTATTGAGGTCTCGCTCATTGTGACAATGATGTTAATCGGAAAAGGTGATCCAACACTTGCCCGAGATACGATGTTTGCGGTTATTATGATTGCCATTAATGGTTTTGCGGGTCTAAGCCTTTTAACAGGTGGCATAAAACATAAAAGACAGTTGTATAATATCGAAGGGGCAAGCGCGTATATTGCTGTTTTAATCCCACTGATTACCTTGACTTTAATTTTGCCAAATTACACACAAACAACATCAGCTGGCACCTTTAGTCTTGGACAATCGATTATTATCATCATCGTTTGTATCATGCTTTATGCAACTTTTTTAGTCAAACAAACCATTACCCACAAAGATTACTTTCAATTTTCCCTTGAAAGAAGTGAGGAAGAAAAAAAAGAAGACGTAAAACATCCCACAGGCAAGGTCTTCTATCATACGCTTTTATTGCTTGCAGGGTTAATCGTAATGATTTTATTATCAAAGAATCTGGCCACATTTTTAGAATTCAGCGTGCAAGAAGCAGGCCTGCCAAATAAGCTTGCCGGCTTTATTATCGCATTATTGGTTTTAACGCCTGAAGGTGTAAGCGCCATCCAGGCCGCTTATAAAAACCAGTTACAACGCTCAATTAATCTATGCATGGGCTCTGCAGTTGCTACAATTTGTTTGACCGTGCCATCAGTTTTGACCATTGGTTTACTGTTAAATCAAAAACTTATACTCGGTCTTAATCCAACCGCAGTCGTTCTTATGGCACTGACCTTTTTTATCAGTCTTATTACCTTTACCTCAAGAAGAACAAGTGTATTAAACGGTATGGTGCTATTAAGTGTTTTTGTGGTTTATTTTGCGTTAATTTTTGATATTGCTCAACCATTTTCAGTATAAATATAGGGCGCCTCATTTTTTTAATGAGGTGCCCCTATGTTTCAGCCAACCACTGTGCCACATCAAGCGCATAGTAGGTTAAAATAATTTTTGCACCAGCGCGCTTAATCGAGGTTAATGATTCAATCACAATCGCTTTTTCGTCCACCCAACCATTGCCAGCTGCAGCCTTAATCATCGCATATTCACCACTGACATGGTACGCGGCAACCGGTAAAGTACTATGCTCAACAACATCCTGGATAATGTCTAAATAACTTAATGCCGGCTTGACCATTAAAAAATCCGCACCTTCTTCTTGATCCATTCTGGCTTCTTTACGTGCTTCTTTTTTATTTCGATAATCCATTTGATATGATTTTCTATCACCGGTAGGTTCAGAGCCACAAGCCCCTCTAAATGGGCCGTAAAATGCTGAAGCATATTTCACCGCATAAGACATAATCATCACATCAGAAAAATCATTTTGATCCAACCCTTGGCGCATTGCTTGAATCATGCCATCCATCATCCCACTAGGGGCTACGATATCTGCACCACTTTGGGCATGTGACACGGCTGTTTTTTGCAAAATATCAAGGGTTTGGTCATTATCGATTTGACCGTTGTGTGTAATCCCACAATGACCATCTTCTGTATAAGCACACAAGCAAACATCAGTAGCAATAACCAAGGCGGGAGAAAGTGTCTTAATCAAGCGTATTGCTTTTTGCACAATGCCATTATCCGTATAATTTTCACTGGCATATCGATCTTTTTTTGCAGGAATACCAAATAACATAATCGATAAAATACCCGCTTTTTCAATTTCATTAATAAGCTCAGGTAAACGATCCAATGAGTAATGATATTGCCCAGGCATGCCATTGATTTCTTTTTTGATATTCTCACCATGCACCACGAAAACTGGATACATTAAATCCTCTGTACGTAAAACGGTTTCTGCAACCTGGTTACGCACAGCTTGTGTTTTTCTTAAGCGCCTTGGCCGGCAAACAGGAAAAAAACTCATTTTTTCTTTGCCTTTTTACGATAGATAATAGAGATATTGCCAATTAACTGAACCAATTGTGCATGAAGCTTCCCACAAATCTCCTCTGTAAGAGCCTTACGCTGATCTTTATCACCACCGGCAATTTTAACCTTAATTAACTCATGCGCGGTTAAAGCGCCATCAATTTCAGCAATCACATTATCCGTTAACCCTTTATCGCCAATGATAACCACAGGGTTTAGCGTATGTGCCTGGGCTTTTAACTGCTGTTTTTTCTCTGAAGTCAGTGTCATAAATTTTCCTTTTATTATTTACTTTGTGCTAACTGTAATAATACAGCTTCCAAAGCCAGTTGTTTATTAATATTAATATACTTACCCTGATAATCTTTAAGTGCTAATAACCTTTGGTAATAATAATAAAGCGTTTGAAGATCATGCCTGTTGCATAATAGCTGCAATACAGCAAGCTGGTCACTATTGGCTAAATAATTTTGCTGCACCCCCAAAGCTAAATAATAAGCATCGATAAGTAGGCTCATCAGCCAGTATAAACTATCCTCATATCGTTGTGCTAAATCAGTTGAAACAACAAGTGGGTGCACTTTACCTGCAATCGCCATACACAGATCTCGACGCAAATACCAAAAGCTCCTATCACTTTTGATCTGATCAATAATTGCTAACATCCCTCGTGATATTAATAATGCCTTTTGACAGGATGCATCATCCATTTGATAATGATTTTTCAAATAACTTATCTTATCTTGTACCGTTAACTGCAATGTGAATTTTTGCACACGTGATAATAGCGTTGATGCTACCCAGTTTAGCTGATGCGCACACATCAAGAAATAAGTATTTTCAGGCGGCTCTTCTAATGTCTTTAATAATGCATTTGCCGCAGAGAGATTCAACGCCTCAAGTGGCGTAATAATCACAAGCTTGGCTTTGGCTGAATATGACGTTAGATAAACATTTTCAAGCGCTGATTTTAAAGCATCAAGCTTAATCTGCCCACCATCACACTCAAGTTTTACCACATCAGGATGCGTATTACTCGTAACTGTTTTATCTTGATCAAATAAAAGCTGCCCTATTTGATCAAAAATCGCCTCCATTGGCCAGGCTTTTGGTGTGTGAAATAACAAAGCATGCGGCAGTTTACCAAGTAAAAAAGCCTGTTGAATAGGCTGTAAAAGGCGCTCCTGCCAGGTATTGCCTTGATCTTTAAGCATTAAGGACCAACTTTTGTTAACTGTTTTACTGCTGAATGGTAAACTGAAGCAAATCTTGATTTTTTCATATGATATTTTACATGCAGTAATTTACATTTTTCCTGCTGATATTGGTCAAGCAAATAGGCATGGCTTGTCATAAGCTCATCAACCAAATTAAGCGACAAAGCGGTTGTTCCAAACCAATACTCACCTGTTGCTACCGATTCAATATCAAGCTTAGGTCTATAGGTAGTAATATGCGTTTTAAAAAGCTTATGCACAACTTCAAGCTCTTGCTTAAATTTTTGACGGCCTTCATCGGTATTTTCACCTAACATAGTTAGTGTTCGTTTATACTTCCCTGCCGTATGAAGCTCAACATCTACCCCCTTATCTGTTAAAAAGCGATGTAAATTTGGCAGTTGTGCAATCACACCAATGGATCCAATAATCGCAAATGGAGAAGCAATAATTTTATCTGCAACTGATGCCATCATGTAGCCACCACTGGCAGCTACCTGGTCAACTGCAACGGTTAAATGAATATTTGCATGACGAATTCGTGCTAATTGCGCAGCAGCCAAACCATAACCATTGACAACACCACCAGGACTTTCAAGACGAACAAGTACGCTATCTTTGTTTTTATCTGCAATAGACAAAATTGCATCAACCTCTTGTGAAAGTGCTTCAACCTGAGAGGCTTTCATATCACCGTGAAAATCAATGACAAAAAGGCGCTTATGCGCTTCTTTATCCTTGGTTAGTGCTTTTGCTTGTAGTTGATGCTGCTTATCCAGCTTTTTCATCGCTGATTTTGATAAAGCCTCTTTTGCAATTTCATGCTGATTTTTTTGATATGTTTTATTTAAGGGTGTGACTTGTAGTCTACCTTTTTTTAATCCTTTTGCCTTAATGGATGCACCAATAATTGCACCAAAAGCCAGTACGACAGCAACAGCAATCGTTGCAACTTCTAGAACAAAGAATAAATAGTGAATTGCACTTTCATACCACATTTTTCACGCCACCTTAATGTCTGCGATAAACCTTTTTGACCTGCTTAGGAAGTGTTCGCTGAAATGACTCTCTTGCAAAGATTCTATTTGCATAGCTGTTAATCTCACCTAATGACGCATCAAGCTCAATGCCGACTTTAGGTAATGCATGCAACAATGCAGCTAATGAACAATCTGCCAATGTCATGGTATCTGACATAAAAAACTCGTTTTCAGAAAAAATCGGCTCAATTGCTTTAAAACTATCAATAAGTGCTGTTTTTGCCTCTTCAACCTTTGCTTTTTCATTGCTGGTGAGAATAAAATTGATAATTGAGTACCATTCCCGATCAATCCGCTTCATTGCCAAGCGTGTTCTGGCACGCTCAACTGGGTAATTAGGCAATAATGAAGGGGCAGGATAACGTTCATCGATATAAAGCATAATGATCTCAGGGTGATAAATGATATGATCACGCTCTTTTAATATCGGTAATGTCCCTTCCGGGTTTAAAGACAAAATCTGCGTTTTGTCTTTTTGCAAATCAAGCTCAACGACTTTAAAGCTCATGCGTTTTTCTTCCAAAGCAATGCGTGCGCTATGAGAATAAGGGCAGTCTTTTTGAATATAAAGTGTAATATACATCGGTTTATAACTTATTATTTTAGATTGCAACAAACTCAAAGTAGTATACCACTGATTATGTATTTTTCCAGCTTTGTCGTTTTGAATTTTTTGCAATAAATTACGGTTGGAAAAATTCCCGCCATTGACGCTTGGCTTTAACACCAAACTTATCTGGATAGTTGATTTCTACCAGATACAAACCTTGTGCCGGCGCTGTCTTTCCTGCCTGAGTACGATCTTTTCCTTGAAGTAATGTTTTAATCCAGTCAACTGGTTTTATGTGCTGGCCTATCTCAAGCATTGACCCAACAATATTACGCACCATATGATGTAAAAAAGCATTACCTTGAATATCAAAAATTATAAACTGACCAAATTGCGTAAAGCAAGCATGGTGAATATTGCGATAAACACTATGTGATTGACATTGTGATGAGCGAAAGGCACTAAAATCCTGCTCACCTAAAAGCGCATAACAAGCCTCATTCATCGCTTTTATATCTAAGGCAAAAGGAACCCAGGTACTATGCTCATCCCAAAGCGCACTATTGCCTTTTTGCTGATAAATCACATAATTATAACGTCGATAAACCGCACTAAAACGTGCATGAAAATTCTCATCAACTTCATATACATCAATCACTTTAATATCTTTTGGCAGTAACGAGTTCACGCCCATATACCAGGCATTTATATCTCTAAGCGCATGTGTTTTGAAACTTACCACCTGTGCAGTAGCATGTACACCCGCATCTGTTCTGCCGGCACAAACCACTTCAACCGGCGCATTTGCAATGCTTGATAAGGCTTTTTCTAAACATCCTTGCACACTAATCACATGTGATTGCCGCTGCCAGCCACTGTAGTTTTTACCATGATACTCAATGATTAATGCATAATTTTTCATGTAATGTATATATCGCTACTTTAATGACCTGGCTATTTTATACCACTGATAAGTGATTTTATAGTATTTCTTGTTCCCCCTTATATTCACACTATAAACTATTAGCCTTTAAAACCAACACAACACTGTAATTTTTATTTTCAATTTGATATTTTACGCGAATTGCCTGGACACTTTTATACCAACTGTTGACATAACCTGACACAGAAGCATTTTGCACACTCTGCCAGGTGCCATTCATATAATATTCAACCTGGAAATCATCAACATCCTCAATAACTTCCTGCCCTGCAGAAGCATCATCGATGTTCACAAACAAATCTGTTTGGCTGCCATCTTGACGTAGGTAAAAAATCAGTGTTTGGTAATGTCCAACAAAGCTGTCTGTCGCAAAATCAATAGATGGACCTTGTAAAACACTTACCTGGGCGCCTGTTGAGTCACTATTAGCACGCATCAATTGATGATTATCCTGATCGGATAATAAAACATAGTCATTATCACTGATAGAAAGCGTTGTTGGAATTGTTGTATCATTTGCACTGACACCACTGGTTGTCCCCCCATGTGCAATCACCCCTTGAACCAATAGAAGATCAGTCCCTGAAACATGATTATACGGTGTGAAGTTATCAATACTGCTTGCTGCATAAATTGGAGGATAGAGTAAAGGATTAAAACTTTGGCCTGGAATCCTTAATGCTTTATTCTGCCAAGGCCAAAATCCATGTGGGCTTGGCACCATTGCATCATCAATGGCTGTTCTTAAGGCCTGTGATAGCATCAAAGCCTTACTGTTACTGTCCATTTTGGTAATAACTGTGCCATATTTATCACGAACGACAAAATACATCTGTACGGCAATCAAAGTAACAAACACACCGATAACAATACCAACAAGAAGCTGGATTAGACTCATCCCTGAATATTTTTTCCCAAATAACTCATTGTACCTGTACACTTGCCACACGCTCCTGATTGATAGCTAAACGCGTATCAGTTGCCCTTAGCATCGTACCATTGATACTGTAGTTAACCCCATTATTAGATGTCGTATCAATACTACCTGTTATCCAAGCACTTTGCACACGATTATCAAGTTCAATACTCATATCGGCTTGTTTATTTGCATGACCTGCGGCACTCATTGACTTTAGCATGACCAATACAAATGAAATAAACACAAAGATTACAATAATCAAGGTAATCATTGCCTCAATCAATCCAAAGCCACCTTGTTTTATTAACCTTTGATGTTTTGCCAACATAAAGCCCACCTTCTTGCTTTATTTCCATTTATAACCAGTTAAGTGGGCGTTTTAGGTTGAAGAAAAGAATTATGCATGTAGTTACATTAGTTTGCACATTATTTCACAAGCGATGTACTACCCAAGATCACGGTGATCCAAAAAACGCTCAATCCGCTGGTATAAAAACTGTGTTTCTTCAGGTACTAGTTTAGCAAAATTTATAAAACCATGTATCATATTATCAAAATGATAATGATGCGTATCAACACCAAGCTTTAATAGTTTCTGGGCAAATAAAAGCCCTTCATCCCTTAGTGGGTCATAGCCTGCTGTAATTACCATCGTTCTTGGCATAACAGATAAATCTTGAAGATAAAGTGGTGAAATTTCTGGTGATTTCCCATCCATATCCTCAGGTTTATACTGTGCGTTGTACCAAAAAACACGCTTTGCCTCTAAAAGATAGCCTTGTGCGAATTGACGCATCGATGCTGTTTGATGACTTAAATCTGTGGTAGGATAAATCAACACCTGGTTACTGACTTTAAAATCACCTGTTTGATGCGCTTTATAAACACTTAATGCTGTGTAGTTACCACCAGAGCTATCACCAACCATCGTTAAATCTTCATTGCTGGCTTTTATATCTTCGGCATGATGATAAACCCAGTTAGCAACATCATAAACATCATTTAAGCCTTGCGGGTAAGGATGTTCAGGTGCCAAATGATAGTCAACCGCAACAACAACACGATTGGTTGCATGAGATAGTGATCGACAAGGCGCATCAAATGCATCTACGGACCCTGAAACAAATCCACCACCATGTGTGTAGATAATCACTGGAAGATGTTTTGCTGGATCAGGATGATATAACCGCACGGCAACCTCACGTTTACCAAGCTTTAATGTAAAATCACGCACTGAGGCAATTTGCTGTTTTACACCTGAATACAGTATGAGTGAAGATGCTGTCTTTCGAACAGAGTCAATTGTTTCACTACCTTCTTTTTTATATTTATTGACAAAGCTTAGCAGGTTTTGAAGCTTCATTGGGATTGGTTTTGTATCATGATAAAGTTTTAATTTTTCTTGTGGCTTTAATGCCTTAAGCTCACTGTTACTTTTGGCAAGCACATTAAACCAGCTGGCTTGTGTTGGTGTTAAGCGATCATTTAGGCTACTGATACTGCTTGCAATCCCCATATCATTGCAATCTTTTTTAGCATATGAATGCAGATTATGAATAACCCATGAAATAATTTTTTTGGCTTTATCATAGTTTTCAGAACGTGTCTGCAAAATACAGTCATTATTTTCAATATCTAAACGCCATGGCACATAATCAACAATAAAATTACAAGGCACATAATGCATACCGGCCTCACGTGCCAAGGCAAACTCAGGAAAAGCCGTCATGCCAATAATACCCGCACCCATTGACTGATAACAACGCGCATCAAGCATTGTTGGAAACTGTGGCCCATCAATACAAACATAAGCCTGAGAAAAATGCATGGCAAAATCAAAGTCTTTCTGCTTTTCCTTGATTTTATTTGCAATCTCCTCACTGATGGGGTGGGTTAAAGACACATAAGCTAATAAACCATCATCACAAAAAGTAAACTGCCTGATACCTTTTGTGCGATCAATAAACTGATATGGAATAACCATATCGCCAGGTTTGAGTGTTTCATTTAAGCTTCTGACTGAAGACAGCGCCAAAAGCGCTGTTGCCCCATATTTTTTTAATGCATAAATATTTGCCTTATAGTTAATTTTTGTTGGTAAACGATTCTCACCTTGACCCGTTCTGCATAAAAATAGTGCTTCCTTTTCACCAACTTTAATACGGTATAAGCCATTTGAACAAAGTCCAAAGGGCGTTTCTCTGGGGAGTGTTTCCAGGATTTCAAATTCATCAAAGCTCTCAAAACCACTGCTGCCTGTAATTGCCCACATCGTGTTTATCCTTTTTTATTTATAATTATATTTTTCGGGGAATATGCCGCTTGCCATTGCCCCTGTAAAATTACTTTATTGCCTTGCTTTATCTTCCAGGTAAATAAATCCCCTGCTTCGATCACACCCACACCTTTAGGTGTTCCACTCATCATAATATCACCATCAACCAGCGTAAAACTCTTTTGTATCTCTGTTATTAGCTGTTGTGGTTTATAGATCATCTGCGCATAATTACCTTCTTGTACAAGCTTGCCATTAATCATAAGCGCAAAACTTAAATACTTGATATGCTTTTTATCTATTGGGATAAAATCAGACAACACAGCTGCATTATCAAAAGCCTTTGCTTTCTCCCATGGCAAACCATGCTTTTTAAGGTAGCTCTGTTGCTGGCGATCTGTAATATCAAGGCCAAACCCAACACCTGATATCTCTCCTGATATTACCAAGAAACAAAGCTCAGCTTCATAATGAAGTGATTGCGCTGCATCAATCAACAATTTTTGACTGATCGCTGAGTTTGGCTTTATAAAAATAACCGGTGAAGCAGGCAGCTCATTAGCAAGCTCCTTAATATGTTCATGATAATTACGCCCAATACAAATGATTTTACTTGGATAATAGGACTTATTCTCTAAAAGCACTGACTTCAATGTGATAATCCACACAAAGTAAACATAGTCTTAAGTCTAGCAATTGTGTAGACAAGGTCAACAAAGGACAGGCTGTTGTGATCTAAATTCATCGTCATTGCTGAAATTTGCAGTGCAAACGCAATTCAATTTTTTATATTTTATAGCCTTGTAAATCAGGCGTTTAGCTTATCAATAACAATTGTAGCCTCACCTGACATTGCTTCATCAAGCGCTTGTATGCCGATGTTTAAACCATGGCGCCAAGGAATAATCGATTGCACATAACAGATAGTTTTAGCAGTTTTTTCCTCTTTGGCGAGATTGCCTTTATACCGGCAATGCTCTAACATCATCGACCCCCAGGCACTGGAGACACGGGTTGATTTTGGTGTTTGAATAAGGACTCGATCACCCTTTTTCACTTGCAGTCGATCTGCGTTAACCCCTGCTAAATACACGACATGATAAATCCCTTTGACTTCGGCAGTCATTTTTATCTCACGCCCAAAAGCCATGCTAGCAAGCATGCTTAAGCCTAGCAGGATCATTACTTTTTTGTTGTTATACTTCAATTTCATTACATACCCCATTATAATACGCTGGATATTGCTTATAATGTGAGCTATCGTTGCTATTACAGTAATAATTCACGTTTGATAACGCTTTTTATTTCCCCCTTGCACAATCATCTTTAATTGCTTCTGCTATTATTCTTTAAGGCACCAAAGATAGCAAATATGGTGCTATGCCAAGCGATAACGTAAAGCGCATATGAGCCAATTGACATTTAACAACTGGGACTCTAGCGCCTGAAGCTCGATGTTTACCCGCTTTCATAAAAGACGGGTATTTGCTCACATCAATAACCTGCAGATTACTATTTAATCATATTGAGACTCATAGTTATTCACCTGCGTGGCTAACCAACCATCATCACTCATTGGGAAAGTACCGACACTTGTCGTACTTCCACCACCCCATAAAATGGCAAAGACATGGCTTTCTTGGGCTTTATCCATATTGCCGATCTGCCAGTTATGATCTGTATTTCCCTTATCATGCAGCAGATAATTAGGTAGCTGACAGTCTTCATCACTCTGGCAATGATAAGTGCCATCCGCCAAATTGATATCTTTAATATATGCTTGCAGATTACTTAAATTTTTATCCACATCTGGATTACCAAGAAAGTAATCTGGTCCTGTAGCCCCGTGTGTTACTTGTGTATGTTCTTGTGTTGTTTGCAAATGTCCACCTGGAATTTGCCATAACATTACTGGTAAATCACCTAAGCCTTCAGATAATTGTTTAACGTATGTTAAGTAATTACCCCAATCGCGTGCATTCCATGCAAACCCTGCCCCAACCTCACCAGGAATTGGATTACGCTCATATTTATCAAACACAAAGAAATCTGGTTTATATTGACCACTATAAACTTCTGCTTTTTTCCATAACGCAATTGTTGGGTTAGATACTTTTTGCGCTACTTCGGATTCAGTTAAATCATTATGAACCCAAGTTGCACTACCAATATTCCAGACATTTTCCTGCCAACCAAAGCTGATTGAAGGTGCAAATTTTTTCATCACCCAGTTGGTCGCTTGCACCCACCCTTTAAAATTGTTTTCAAAGGACGGTAAATCTGCATGCGTGTCCTTGTATTGGTTTAATATATCCATTGCCGCATCTTGCCAAGGTGTTTTTATATCCCATGGGCTATAAACACCCTGAGCTTTAAGTGCGCCGCTTTCAACCAGCTGGATAAACTGCTCAGGTGTTTTTTGCTCAATATCAAGCTTCTTACCATTAGATAACACCAAATGCCAGTCATGCGCTGTTGTCATAAACCAATAAGCCTGTTGAATCGCATTTTCAACGTCAATATATTTCGGATTTTCATCTAATAGCTGCTTATCAAGCTTTTGCTGTTGAACCATACCCATTAAATCCGGGTTTAAAACAACCGAGCCATCTAAATCATCTTTATCATGCTCTGTCTGCATCGTTTGCGCCAGAAGCATTAAATTAACAAAGTGTTTGGTCAACACGCGATTTTCTAATGCACTATCTGATTTTTCATTATCAAAGTCCTTAAAGCTTGTTCCACCACTCATTTCAGCGGTATAAACAACCATGACAGGACGTGTTTTATGTCCATTAAGCTTTGATAGCTTATCCGCAAAGTTATATGTGTTTTGCGTATATATTGGATAAACGATTTTACCTGGATCGCCATTGCCACCATCACCGGCATATTTAAATACCGAATCAATATTACGATCTTCTAATTGATTGGTATTTGCTACATTCGCATCAGTAACTGCACCCATTGCTATATAATTTGGCCATCCACGCACCTGGTTAGAAAATTTTTGCTTATTAAAGCTTAAAGCCAATGTGTTTATCATGTCTTTTTTAACATTAAATAATACAGGCGATAATTGATATTGATACTTCCCGTCAATAACCGTTGTGGCTTTGGCCTGATAACTGCCAGCTTGCAAATCAATGCTTGTTTCACCGTTTTGGATGGTTTGAGTTTTAATAACTTTCCCATCTTGTAAAATTGTCAATGTTGTTGATTTTACCTTTGGTAATCCACTGATATTTGCACTGACTTCATATGTTTGAATTGGTGTTTGATGCATTTGTAATTTTCTTTGATAGTTCATCGTGGAACTATCTGTCGTAATCGTGCTATCAGGTAAGAATGCAAATTCATAGATATTTTGACGACCTGAAATTGTACTTACTGAAAGCTTATACGTTTGGTTTTGCTGTAATTGTATATCAACCGATTTTCCCCAACCAAGATCAATGCTTTGTACATCATTTACCTGATTGATGTTTTGCATTGTAATCGTTATTTTATCACTTTCTACATCTGTTGGCTTTACATAGTTTAAACTCAACTGCAATTGAGCTTGTTGCTGTTGTTTATAATCCAGGGTAACTTTACTTGTTTTATTTTCTGTTACTGTCACAGGATTATCTGAAACAACCTGAATTGGTATGTGTTTATCCTGACCTGCAATGTAAGCTACAACCGTGTATGTACCAGGTGCAACTGAGAAAGATTGCTTTGCAACTTGCTGCCATTGAAGCTGATAGGCAATCTGACCTTGCTCATCTTCTAATAAAATAACGGCATCATCTGGAATCGCTTGACTGCCTTTTGACGTGCTAAAGGAAATGCTCCCCTGCTTGACAGGTGTCTCATCACCAACACGGAAATTACTGATTTGTGCAGCATCTGTTGGTGAATATTGAAAAGAAACTGTTTGTCCAGCTTTAACCTTGGCCGCTGTATTCCAGGGATTCAATTTAAGTGTTATATGGTTCTCCGCCTGATCTATTGCTACATCTAGGCCAAGGGATTGACCATCAGCCACAAAATTCCATGCACCGTTTATGCCACCCGCTGAGAGATCAAACCTGATCTCATTGTGCGCTAAGTCAACTGCCTGATCACATTGAAAATCAAGCGTTGGTGTATAACTTTGTGCATCTTTAATGTCTTTAACATGACAATCTGCAGCATATAGCCCACTGGTTAATAGGGATAATGTACAAAGTGCCGTTAGCTTCATTGGAAATTTTTTCATAATTTATACCTTTATATATTTTGTTTAAGCTTACATTCATACTCAACTGCATCAAAAGCAATCAAATTCGATCATTATTAAATCAATATGTATTTATTGAATCAAGAATGATATTTGCATCATGGAATGCATTTTTAGACTTCAACTGATATTTCTGAAATAATTTATAAGTGATATAAGCAATATTATAATGTAAGAAAAACACTGTGCATGAAATCATCACATCGCTGTGCTGAGAAAGCGAACAACTTTATCAATAATTTCATTATCCTGATACGCTCTATTCACATAAAGCGTTGAAGAAAAATCAGGTAATCGATAGTCAGGCAAAATTTCAATGATATCTGCTCTTTGATCACCTTTAATCAGTCCTTCTGTTAGCCTGGCAATTCCTAACCCGGCATCAACAGCATGCGCCTGTAAAGCCTCGCTATCAATCGTCATACTTGGTTTAATGGCCACTTCATACAATTGATCATTTTTATCTAAAAATTGCCAGTACTCAATTGCGTTAACATTGAGAGATAGACACTTATGTTGAGATAAATCAGCAGGCGTTTTTACAGCGCCAACGCTTGCTAAATACCGATTTGAACAGTAGATTTTTTGTGTTAATGGAATCTGGCACAATGGCTTCCATATATTTGAGTTAATCATATATGAATATTCATCATTTAAAAAAACAAAATCCATGCAGTCAATTACAAACGGGGCATAGGTTGGAAAGCTATACAAAAACGATACCGTAAACGTTATCAGCTCAGCTTGTAGCTCGTCAAACTCTTTCACCAGCATCGGTATTAAATATTTGGCTGCCAAATAAGAGCCTGCAATTGGGAAATAAAAAGTAACGTTTCTTGCACTTTGTTTTCCATTAATGTTTTTTTGATGATCGTATTTTAATAAGGACAAAATGGGTTCATAAAGCTGCATGGCTTTTATTGTTAATTTATACTCGCTTTTTTGCCTTAAAAATAAATTAACACCTAGTTTTTCTTCCAAAGAAGCAATTGCCCGATTACAAGTAGTTTGAGAAATATTTAAGTTATTAGCAACTAATCTCACAGACCCTGTTCTCATGAGCATCTCAAAAATGCGCAGCTCTTGAATGCTAATATGTAAATAAGCACTTTCCCTGTTAAACATCGACATCATTATAACCTTTTTTAAAATTTATCATCCACCATTTGTTTAAACGTATCAATAAAACGCTTAACTGCTTTATGTTTACAATCATTTCTCACATAAACAGCCCAATCTTGATTATCTAAACGATACTCAGGTAACACCGTTACTAAATCATGACGATTAAAATATTCCACTACCGGCTGCTCAAGTTTGGCAATACCAAAGCCTTCTTCAACGGCAAAATACTGAATAAATGTCGTATCGATTATCACGCGTGAATCAATGCGCACTTGGTGGATTTGATTGTTGCGATCATAAAAAGTCCACACATTTTCATCTTGTCGACGAAAGCTTAAGCATTGGTGCTGGCGTAAATCCTCAGGTGTTTTGATATCCGGAAAGGCTCTCAAGTACTCAGGCGTCGCATAAAGTTTTACCTGTGTTGTATAACGGAATTTACAAACCCATAAATTAGGATCAATTAAATGCTCGTATTGCTGATTTAAATGCACAACATCATAAGTATTAATCATCTGCTTGGTCAACAGTCCATAATCACGAGCACGACCCAATGAGTATGTTGACAAGACAACTTTATCATCTGCAAGTGCTTGAAAACAGTGCTTAACCATTAAATGCGAAATAAATACTGATGCAAAAATTGATAAAGGCTTATCAATGGCGAATATCTTCTGCGCATTCTGAAGAAAATCTATCAGCCAGGGCAGCTGTGCTTGCCCTTCTTTTGTGATAACTATTTCTTTATTATTTTGCAATATATAAATAGGAAAACCAAATCCCTGCTCAATTTTTTTTATAATTCGCTTAACCGTATATGGTTCGATATTAAGCTTTTCTGCAACTGATGAAAAAGAACATAGCTGAATGAATGCTAACAATATTGACAACTCTTTGAGTGAAAAATTATCCGATAAATATTCCTGCATGATTGCCCAATATGCCTTTACCATCTCTTTATAGCTTAGAGTATAGATAACAATTTATAAAACGTGAAAACTTACTTTCATCTTCGCTACTCCATCTAAACATAATTAAAAATGCGCTCCAGACTGCAATATCTAACGTTGATCATTAAACCATCAACCTGTTTAATTTGGGTACACAAAACTACCGTAGCTTAATAAAAAATAACGCTATCGGTAAAGGTCATCGAATACGCTTTGGCATTATACAGAACAAGAAAGCTTATTCATGCCAGGTGTGAATGATGAATGAAGTAAAACCTACTTTAAGGAGTATGATAATGAAAAAAACACATCAACATAAGCTTTCTTTTAGTAAAGGAAAGCCACGTAAAAAATTGGTAGCCAGCCTGTTAACAACTTGCTTGTTTTCCAGCGCTATGTTGCTAAGTGCCTGCGGTGGTGGTAGCGGTGGATCCTCTAATCCAAGCCCAAGCCCAAGCCCAAGCCCAACGCCAACACCAACGCCACAGGCAGGCAGCTTAGATTTATCCGCACCTAGCACATTTGAGCCAGGGGCAACACACAACGTCACGGTTGCTGTGAACCCAAAAGTCTTACAGATGGCTGCTTTAGCCAGTACGAATAATAAGGTAAATGTCTCATTAACCGATATCTCCAGTTGTGATCCAAAATTAACAATCAAACCTGCCTCGCAACAAGTATCTGTTGGTGATAATGCTGTATTTACGGTGACAGCACCAACACAAAGCTGTGCACATCGTTTAAAAGCCACTGCTGATGGCCTTGAAGCAAAAGAGCAACGACTGCCTGTCGTGCCAGGTGATATTACGGCATCAGTGGCATTACAAAATAATGCCAAAGAAGCAATTACAGATATCCCTCAAGGCAAAAGTGGTTATGTTATATTTACCCATAATGGCGATTGGGGTACCGTAAATAACAGCCAGACCTATACCTTAACCACAGATGCAACAGGGATTACCTTTAATCCAGCCAATGGCCAATGCAGTATTTCAGGGACAGTACCAAGCTGCCAGGTTGAAATTATCGCAGCAGCCAATGCACCAATACAGTCAAATACATTACAAGCCAAATTAACCAATGATGAGACTTACGTTCCATTAGCGGGTGCAACTATTGATTTTAATGTTATTGAAGGTATAGGTACGATGCAATATACTGATAGCCAGCAACAGGCAATTACCAGTATAGCGCTTACCGTTTCAAGCTCAACACCTGAAACAATCACACTCAAAAACGATGGTGTTGGCGATATTAAAAATATCCAAGTCAACTCTGGGACAGATAGTGATAAATTTGCTATAAGCAATGATCAATGTAGTGGGCAATCGATTGCACCTAATAACAGTTGTAGTTTTGACTTATTACTTGCTAATACGGTAACAGAGACTGGACAAACCTATGTATTACAAGCTTCAGCAGATAACGCTGAAAACTCGCCTATTGCACTTGATGTCACAACACAACCACAAGGTGTAATGAGCTTCTTTAATAGCGATGGTGCACTTGCGTTACCTGTGCTTGCAATCACTCATCTCACACCAACACAAGTGACATTAAAGGCAACAACAAGTGCGATTCAGAACATCCAGTTAAACACAGGTGCTAATTCTGATAAATTTACTGTGACTGACAATACCTGTTCGGATACTTTAAACCAGGATCAAAGCTGTACCTTCAAGGTTCAACTTGCTAATGATGAAGCTTTAGGTACGCTGACTACTTTTGAAGTATCTGCAGATGATGCAGCCAACAGTCCAATAACTTTATCAACTGTTGCAACGATTGGAGTTGCCAAAACAGGGCAAACAGCAACAACGCCATTTGATCCAGCACCTGCGGGCTCGGATGGTGCCTTACAAAAAGGTGTTGCATGGCCTGAGCCTCGATTCGTTGAGGCAACAGATGCTAATGGAAACCCTTGTAGTGATGCACTTGTTGACCAGGTCACAGGATTAATGTGGCCTAAAAATGGGATTATTGGCTTTAAAGATGGTGGCGGGAATATATTAACCCAGCCTGATTACACCAATGCAACTGCTTCACTTAACCAGGTGACTTGGAGTAATGCATTAACAGCAATCAGCAACATGAACAGTGCAACAACAAAACTTTGTGGTTATAGTGACTGGCACTTACCTAATATATTAGAACAGTTAAGCATAACCAACATTAATAAAGCCAATTCAGCAACATGGCTTAATACACAAGGTTTTGAAAATATCCAGGTTGACACTTACTGGACAGGATCAACTTACGCAAATGGTACGAGTAGCGCTTGGGGTGTTAATCTAGAATCTGCTCTCACAGGGGCTTCGGGGAAAACCAGCACGAATATCGCAACATGGCCTGTGCGTGAAACAAACTAAATGGGAGAAATATAATGAAACAACTATATAAAAAATGCAAAAAGCCTTTATTAATATTAAGCTTAATTGGCCTATCAAGTGGCTATAACTACACTTTTGCAGCAGTGGCGCCGCTATTACAAACAGGTCAAACGGCAACAACCCCACTTGATCCAGCACCTGCTGGCTCAGATGGCGCCGTACAAGCTGGAAAAGCTTTACCACAAGACAGGTTTCAACCAGCCTTAGATATTGATGGTAACCTTTGCAATGACGCACTTGTAGATACGGCCACCGGTTTAATGTGGGCAAAAAACGGGACTATTGGATTTAAAGATGCCAATAACGATCTGCTAACACAGCCTGATTATGCCAATACAACCGCGTCACTTAATTGGTTATCTTGGGATGATGCACTAACGGCAGTCAGTAACATGAATAATGCAACAACAAAATTATGCGGCTATAGTGACTGGCACTTGCCCAATAGAAATGAGGCATTAACATTAAGTGATTTTAGTAAAACAAGTATTGCTGCTGCATTAAATAACCAAGGGTTTAATAACATGCAAGACGGAAACTATTGGACAAACTCAGCCTATGCAGTCCTAACCGCTGATGCATGGTCATTTCAAACAGTTGATAGTGGTTTTCCAATAACCATTAATAAAACAGAGATGAAAAGTAGCTTACCTGTTAGAGGCCCGGTTGGCCGCTAAGGCAACTAAAATCTACGCAGGTGGATATACCAACACCACCACTATTGTCAAATACATCAAGCTGGCAATAGTGGTTTCTTTACTTTCTTTCTAGCCAAAATTTGCTTAAATAAACACTGTGTCATCATGGTGTTTTAGCAATGAAAATAAAATCGATATTTCAGAAACTATTCAAGCAACTTTCTGTGTCGTTGGTTCATTATGAATGTATCTTATGTCATCAATCAGCACAGTCAGCCTTATGTATTTTTTGTCAAGATGCTTTAGCCAAAGAAGCCCTGACGAATAAGCGGAAAATCATAAAAGTTCAAGGTGAAACCATATTTATCTATAGCTTTAATCACTATGATGGTAATACTAAAAAGCTCTTATCGATGTTTAAATATAATAAAAATCACCTGGCAGGAAAAGCCTTGGCATCATATTTTTATCAAACCTGTCAACAACAGCATGCATTATCAGATATTGATTTAATTTTACCAGTGCCAAGCCACCGACTACGTTACCTATATCGAGGCTTTAACCAGGCTGAAATATTAGCAAAAAGCCTTTATGATCACGATCGTAACCACTATGATGCGCGCGCATTAATAAAGGCAAGATATACCCGCCCACAAGCCAAATCAAATTATACCCAAAGACAAACGCAATTGCATGGTACCATCGCTCAGCGCCATGTAATTGTTTCCAAACACCTATTGATTGTTGATGATGTCATTACAACTGGCGCAACCATTCAGGCTATGATCAAGACACTGTTAAACAATCCTAACAACAAAATTGATCGAATCAGTGTGGCAAGCTTATGTCGTGCCTAGGCTAAAATTCAATAATAGGCTTCGCATTTTGGTATAGTTTTGCCATAATGAAACTAAAACATAAACTTAAAGGATACACGCCTTATGCATCAAGAGATGACTGATATGAAACATTTAGATACCACCTTCCTGATCGCCATCATCGCCGCGATGATTGTCATCTATATTATTGCCATTTTATTTTCCTGGCAGACTTACCGGTTAGTCAAATCTATTGATAAGGAAAAACGCATCTTTGCGCCATGGTTTGCCTGGCTTTTTCTTGTTCCCCTTATTACTTATATCTTTCAATGGCTTATGCTCCCTTTTGGTATTGGTAAAGCATTACAAAAATATGAAAATCCACAAATAAAACAAAAGGGGAAAGTGCTTTTTAATCTTGGACTTGGCATCGTGATTATCGAGCTTTTCTTCTGGATTCCCATGCCGCTTATTACCCCTGCTGCCCCATTAATCGTGCTTATTGTTTGGATAATTTACTGGGTACAGATGAATAAGGCATATAAGTTATTACAAATCCAGCCAGATGGTGATATACATCAACCACCTTTACCCGAAACAAGTAAATAATTAAAACAGGAATTTTGCTCCCTTACATCACTCAAAGTCACGATTGCAAACAAAAATACAACGTTAGGTCAAGCAAACTCTGACACATCACAATAGCGAAAACTTGATTTTAACGTGCTATTATCTAATTGTAGCATGGTCAAAAAAGGGAAATTCAATGGAAGCTTTGAATAAAAAATGGTTAGATGTTATTTACCAGGTTAGCTTAAAGGATTTATATGTATTTTGCACTTTATATGAGACTCGCTCATATGCACAAACAACTCAATCGCTAAATATGTACGCACATACATGTAAACGCATCATCACAAAACTTGAAGAGCTTACATGTACTAAACTTATCCAGACAACACAGCAAGGTATACGCCCTACGCCCACCGCAGATATTATTTACCCAAAGGCAAAAGCCTTTTTACTACAAGCAGATGATGATATTTCAAAATTTACACAAGAAAATAAACTTAAACTTTTCCTGGATATCTATAGCGCTACGGTGTTAACACAAAGTCCTTTATTTAAAACACTTAATACACAAGGCTATTCAATGGAAATTAACACTTATGCACAAGTCGTATTACAAGAATATGGGTTAATCGTAAAGCAATATATTAATAGCTATAATATTGTTATACTTCGTAATGAGTTTGAACACCTGATTGACCCCTCACTATGGTTAATCAAGCACAGAAAAAAGAGCTCACTTAAATTATATGCATCCAAAGAATATATAAAAACGCATGGTATGCCAAAAAAACCTGCTGATTTGCAAAATCATTCGTGTTTGTTATCCAAGTTCACTGAAGAAAAAAGCCTTAGTTTGACACATAAAACAACTGGAGAAAAATCGACCGTGGAATTAAAGGGCAAATTCAGTTTTGATGCATTTATTATAAAATATATTGCTATAGTGAGAAATGTGGGGATTGGGGTATTACTTGACGACATTGTAGAATATCTGCAGTTAAAAGACTTAGAGGTGATTTTACCAGATTATGAGATAGGTGACATGGATCGTGTACTGTATGTTCGAAAAGACCAGAAGCACCCCTTATTAAACAACCTCGTCGATTTTTTGAAAACGAATTTATAAACCAGATAGTTTCTATAGTACACTGCTTATTTAGCTGGTTAAGCCTGTAAGCCCGACTTCATATAGTAATTTCGTAGTACGGCTAAAACTTCTTCCTTAAATGGGTGGCTTTGCATCGTATTTTCATAAATAGCAAGGCCTTTAGTTTGCAGCTTATATTCAGGCAATATTTCCACTATATCAGTATGGGTGATTTTATTCATTTCAGTCACAACACTTTCACTAATTTGAGCAATCCCCCATCCTGCCGATACCGCATAAGCTTGCATTATTTCAGTATCTAATACAAGGTCTGTATTAACAGGAACATGGATAAGCTGTTTATTTTGATCATAAAATTTCCAGTTCCAGTAACCTTTCATATAGGTTTTATAACTTAAACAACGATGATTGGCTAAATCATAAGGTGTCTGTAAACAGGGTAAACGCATCTAA
>NZ_QLIT01000047.1 GCF_003574485.1 Facilibium subflavum | reverse complement strand
TTCCAGTCGTAAACAATTTTCTTATATATATCCTGACTTAAAATATTCACTGATTTTAGGTTAAAATTCTTCTTTTCAACCGCAGTCTCAAATAAACACTTAAAACTGCTAATAAAGTTATCAATTAACTGCTTTTCAAATAAATGTTCCTGATAAGTTATTTTTAATTTAATATGATTAGAAGAATATTCGTCATACAGCAAGCTCATCTCATATATCGCATCACTGTTAGACAAACTTAAAGCAGTGACTTCTGCGTCTAATAATTGTATTCTTGCTGTATTTAAGTTTGCTTGAGCAAAACCAACGTTAAATAAGTTATTAATATTAGCTTGGTTAATTTCGCGTTGATCTTGAATAATGTTAATTAACGGGTAACCTTGATAAGGTCGAATTTCTTTTCTTTGATTAATAAAAAAAGCAACTAAGTTTTTAAAACTATCGCATTTCTCAAGATCAAACTTTAAGAATATATTATTCACAAAACTACCCATAGCCTTTTTAAAACCTTTAGGTCGCATATCAACTGGATAGCTAATAAAAAAAAAATTTTGGTTGGTGTATCTATATAAACATGAAGCAAATAAAGATGATAAAATAATAAAATTTGTTGCTTTATTTTCTCTTGCATAGTTTTTTAATCTAAAAGTGTCTGCCTGATTAATTTCAAAATCAACTGAATTACTTTTATACTTTTCTAGTCTATTGGATCTTACTAAATTATTTTTATATGGGAGCTTAAGCTTTAGAGTGATATTTTCTATAAATTGGCGCCAAAAGTATTTTGATTTTTTATAATATTGTTTGCTTAACAGGATTTTTTCTGACTCGATAAGCTCATCAAAAGAGTACTTATCTAATGTTACAAAGTGATTATTGAATAGTGCGTTATAATACTTTTCGATGTGTTGACAAAATTTAGCTGCGGTTAGAGCATCAGCTATAATGTGATGTGCCTTAATGACTAAATAGTAATTCTGTTGACTTATAATTAAAAAACCTTGAACTAGAACATCTTGGGTTAAATCAAATGGTTGGTTAATAATAGAGTTTATTTTTTGATCTACATCTTCACTTTTATCTAATGTTATTTCGTGATAGAAGTCATCAATACTATAGTTCATGTAGTAGCATATTTCACCGCACTTAGAATATCTGGCATGTAAAATGTCATTCTCTTTAATAACAAATTCACAAGCTTTTTTGAGGAATGATTTTTTGAGATTTCCAGTTATTTTGTAGCCTAAGGTCACATTATATTTTGTTTCCTGAGGGGCTAGAGTCCATTCTAAAAAAAATTGCTTTTGATATACGCTTATAGGCAATAACCGTGTTTTTATTTTATCACTTTCTACATCCAACACTATAACTATCTCCCAAATTGTCAACAGCATAATGGATTCTAGCTGAGAAGCTACCCTTGCTTATACCAAATGCTTGAACATTGTTACCATCTTTTTCATAACCTGCTGCACAAGCATGAACCCTCATAACCGTGGAATCAAGTATAGTGTCCTGCTGCAGGTCAAAATCACTGAAGTTAACCATTATATCTTCCTTAAAGCGCTACCCAACCCAATGTTTATAACGCTTATGTATTGCCCTAAAATGATCATATTGTTTTGGTAACATCCATCATTAACCTAAAGCGTAGTAAACAGCCCTATAAAAAAAGTCAAATCAGTCTGTTTTTTTAACATGTTATTCCTTTTACTGTTTACAAAAACACATAAGTCTCTCTCAAAGCTTAAGTCTCTTAAATTTATATTCATCTAAAAGCTGAGGGGCTATAACTATAGTCAACATTTGTTGACTATCACCTGCTGCTCAAAACTTACGAGAAGAATTAAACGCTTTTTTCAAAATTTTAACTATTCAGGTGGATTTATTGACGATGTGTCAATAAATCGACTGAATCATTCCCTCTCCCCTTCCGCCTCTAAAGGCGATATTTATGTGACCTCAAGGGAAAATTTAAGCTAACATTGATTGCATATGATTGAGCATCTCAATACCACTTTTATCAAATAAAATAGTTATTCTTTTGTCATAATTCAAACCGTGCTGATTTAATTTGATTTGTTTCGATATTTCAGAGCATATAGCTGTTAGTGCGATATGAAGATCAATCGCTCTATAAGGGTTTTGCTGGTTTTTACCTAACAATTGATCTGTAACGCTTGTAAAAACGGGCTCAACATCGTAGTTATAAAGATCAGAAAAACTTTTTGACAATGTCATTATAGAAATCATTATAGCTCTTAACAAATCAGCATTTGATTTAAGGTTGTTAATCAACTCAATTGACTCAATTGAATGCAATCCACCATCCAACACTAAATTTTGCAACTGCATACAATTACCACTGTGTAACCATGTTGTAGGCACATATCCAAGACCAATCATATTAACCACAAGTTCAACCCATGAATATAAAGACTTTTTAAAGCTTTTTTTGCTTAAATCATAATTCTGTTTTTTCCATAAGACATCTCCAACATCTGCAATAGCTAAAGGATATTTGTTAATAGCATGGGCAGCCCTTAACGGATTACCATGATAGTAGTAAATATAGATAGCCAAACCATCACTTGCTAATTTTTTCGTGTAATCTAATACTGAGAATTGTGATCTATTTGACAAAAAAGGTGAAATGTTAGAAATAAATTTTCTAGAAATTGATTCGGGTATCTTATACACAGAAATTGGTAAGGCTACTTTAGGAAAATGACCAATATTGGTATAATAATTATTCGTAAAATTGTAACTTTTACTGGCACAGTTTATTGCAGCCTGAAGAGTAAGTGCTAAATATATTTCATGCCCAAACATTGGAAATCCATCTATTTTAGAAGGTACTACACCCATTGGGTAGGTTATCTCTTTCTTATATAACCAGGAATAATCTTCAGAAAATGGTTCAGTACCTTTTATAACCAAGACACCTTCAGCTACTCTTATGCAAAATGATCGAGCATGACCTTCTAAGCGAAAAAAATTTTTTTCAGAAAAAGACCTGCAAGTATTAGCTACAATGAAGTCATTTTCTATATCTTTCAATGTTTTTTCAATTTCAGGATTGATACTCAATAAGTTTTTATATTGCGAAATATCATGATTCCTCAAATCCCAACACTTAGTTAATGTGTAATCCAGTTTATGTATTGATTCCATAGTATTTCATAATTAATGAAAACATTAGGTTCCAAGCTATCTCATTGACCAAGTATTGTCAAACTGAACTTCCCTTAAATTTTGTAAAAATTTGCTACCGGTAGGTGTCAAGCTCAGCAATTACCGTCCAGCTGGTTGTGCTGCCTGATTTTCCCAAATTGCTCATTTTTCCTCAAAATGATCAGCAAAACTCAGTGAGCTTATTTTTATACCCATACAGTGAATTTATAGTTATTTAGGTCTGCCAAGACAATAAAAAATGTAAACATGTTGAGTTTGCAATCTTGAAAATGACTGTGTTTGTGGCTATTTTTAGATCAAATATTTTGTGCGAGCGCAGCAAAACTCAGTGAGCTATAAAAGGAAGTGTATTTATATTATGTCCTAAGCTGCCTTTTTCAACCCAAAAAGAACATGTTTCTCCCAA
>NZ_QLIT01000046.1 GCF_003574485.1 Facilibium subflavum | reverse complement strand
TATGGTCAAACTCATTAAGGTGAATACATTTAGTTGTATTATACCTTGGAGATTAATTCAACGGTAAAGAACTATTTACCCACAAATTCCGAATGCGCCCTTTCTCTACCTTTTCTCATCTATATAATATTTACTCACCCATAATTAGTTTCATGTCACGAACATAAATACAATTTATGTGGCTGGCGTATATAACGGAAGAGTAACTATAACAAAAAATGTCAAAAAAAATACCGAGAAAGTACGAAAAATGATAAACTAGCTAAGCAGTGGCTTTAAAAACTTCGCCGTATGTGATTTTTTGCTCTTAATAATCGCTTCAGGGGCACCTTCGGCAATAATTTGGCCGCCGCCATCACCACCTTCAGGGCCAAGGTCAATAATCCAATCAGCCACTTTGATCACATCTAAATTATGTTCAATAATTACAATCGTATTGCCTTGTGCCTTTAAGCGCTCAATCACATTTAACAGCTGCTTCACATCATGAAAATGAAGTCCTGTGGTTGGTTCATCCAAGATATAAAGTGTTTTACCCGTGGCTGTTTTACATAACTCTTTTGCCAGTTTCACCCGTTGCGCCTCACCGCCTGAAAGTGTCGTGGCATTTTGCCCTAAAGTAATATAAGACAACCCGACATCAACCAAGGTCTGCAGGCGCCTTTTAATCTGTGGAATGGCATCAAAAAATGCCAGTGCATCTTCGATACTCATCTCTAAGACTTCACTGATATTCTTGCCTTTATATAAAACCTCTAATGTCTCACGATTATAGCGCTTGCCCTGACAGACTTCACAAGGCACATAGACATCAGGCAAAAAGTGCATTTCCACCTTTAACACGCCATCACCCTGGCATGCCTCACAGCGCCCACCTTTCACATTAAAGCTAAACCGACCAATCTGATATCCCCTGGAGCGTGCCTCAGCCGTAGCCGCAAAAAGTTCACGAATCGGGGTAAACACACCGGTATAGGTTGCAGGGTTTGATCGAGGTGTCCGGCCAATCGGGCTTTGGTCGATATCAATCACCTTATCCAGATGCTCAAAGCCTTTGTGTGACGCAAAAGCCTTTGGCGTCAAAGAAGTATTTCTGTTTAAGATTCTTGCAGCCAGTGGATAAAGTGTGTGATTGATTAAGGTAGATTTACCAGAACCTGAGACACCACTCACACAAGTCAATAAACCAAGTGGTAACTTCAAATCAACCTTTTGCAGGTTATTACCACTGGCACCGATGATTTCTAGATATTTATTTTTTTTGGGTGTCAAGCGTTTTGCAGGAAGGCCGATTGCCTTGCGACCAGATAAATAATCACCAGTTAATGACTTTTGGTTTTCAATAATTTCATTTAAATAGCCTTGCGCTACAATCTCACCACCGTGAATACCTGCACCTGGGCCAATATCAATAACATGATCAGCTTGCCGAATCGCATCTTCATCGTGCTCAACCATAATAACCGTATTCCCCAAATCACGCAAATGATGTAACGTATCTAAAAGCTTTTGATTATCACGCTGATGAAGACCAATTGAAGGCTCATCCAAAATATACATCACACCAACAAGACCAGCACCTATTTGACTTGCCAGACGAATACGCTGTGACTCGCCACCTGACAGGGTATCTGCCTGGCGCGATAAATTTAAATAATCAAGACCAACATTTACCAAGAAACCAAGCCTTGCCAAAATCTCTTTTAATAATCGCTCGGCAATAACCTTTTTTTGCCCAGATAACATAACCGTATCAAGCCAGTGACAAGCATCCTTGATGGACAACGCTGTTAAATCCGCGATGTTTTTATCTTCGATAAATACATTTCTTGCCTCTTCATTTAATCGCGTTTTATGACAAGCTGGACAAGGTAAGTTGCTCATAAGTTTGGCTAACTCTTCGCGAATCACTGAAGAATCCGTTTCCTTGTAACGTCGTTGAAAATGTGGCAAAACCCCTTCAAATGGTTTTGTTGTATTATATTGACGCCCCCCGCTACTTTTAAACTGAATTTTAATTTCAGTTTGTCCTGAGCCATTTAAAATAAGCGCTTGTTGTTCTTGTGTAAGCTTGTTAAAAGGGGTATTTAATGAAAAATTAAAATGCGCAGCTAACGCTTTAAGCTGGGCATAATAAAACCCATTTCGTCTATCCCAGCCATAAATCGCACCTTGCTCTAATGATAAATCAGGGTTCACGACCACCTTATCAACATCAAAATATGCCTTGGTACCCAGGCCATCACAACTTGGACAAGCACCATTTGGACTGTTAAATGAAAAAAGTCGTGGCGATAACTCTTTGAGCGAGTAATGGCAATAAGGGCAGGCATGCTTAGAAGAGAAAACAATATCTTCTTTTTTACCAGACAAAAATACCAGCTTTGCAATACCAGCTGATAAATCTAATGCTGTTTCAAATGATTCAGCCAAGCGCTGCATATTTTTTGCTTGTGGCTTAAATCGATCCACCACAACTTCAATCGTATGCTTTTTATAGCGATCCAAGTGCACTGGCGCATCTAATTCAACAACCTCACCATTAATTCTTGCACGAAGATAACCTTGTGCATACAGCTTTTCCATCAATTGAATATGTTCACCCTTTTTATCCGTAATCACAGGTGCCACAATCATGAGTTTTTCATCATCATCTATCTCAAGGGTTTGATCAACCATTTGACTTACTGTCTGCGCCTTTAAGGCAATATGGTGTGTCGGACACTTAGGCTCACCGATACGCGCAAACAATACCCGAAGATAATCATAAATCTCTGTTACCGTGCCTACCGTTGAACGAGGGTTATGTGAAGTTGTTTTTTGCTCAATTGAAATTGCCGGTGATAAGCCTTCAATGTGGTCAACCTCAGGTTTATCCATCAAAGACAAAAACTGTCTGGCATAGCTTGAAAGCGACTCAACGTAACGGCGTTGCCCTTCAGCATAAAGCGTATCAAATGCCAAAGATGATTTCCCCGAACCACTTAGTCCTGTAATAACGGTTAATTTGTCACGCGGAATTTCTAAATCAATATTTTTTAAATTGTGGGTTTTGGCACCCTTAACGATAATTTTATCCATGTATTACATTTTAAAGACAATAGAAATTTTGTTATTGTAACATAAAGCATCGACACAAACCGAAAATCAGTTGCAAGTTTTCAATTATATTTTTAAGGAACAGTATGAACACACTTATCATTATTGATGCCCAAAATGACTTTATGCCAGGCGGATCATTAGCTGTACCTCATGGTGATCAAATCGTGCCAATCATTAATCGACTAATACCCAAGTTTGATTTGATCGTTGCCACCCAAGACTGGCATCCCAAAAACCATAAGAGCTTTGCCTCCAACCATAAAAATAAAAAACCATTTGATCAAATCCAATTAAATGGTCTTAAACAGACCCTCTGGCCGGATCATTGTGTTCAAGGCACAAAAGGTGCTGAGTTTCATCAAGGATTAAATACAGATGCCTTTGCCGCTATTTTTCGAAAAGGGATGAATCCAGATATTGATAGCTACAGTGGCTTTTACGATAATGGTAAACTGGAATCAACCGGCTTAGCAGGCTATTTAAAAGAAAAGGGTGCAAAAAAACTCTATTTCTGTGGGCTTTGTTTGGATATCTGTGTTTATTTTACGATTGTGGATGCTTTAGCACTTGGCTTTGAATGTTATCTCATTGAAGAAGCAGGAAGATCGTTGGACAGCAAAGCCTATGATCAGATTAAACAAGCATTATTGGACAAAGGGGTGAGTTTTAGTGTTTGAGTTATTTAAGCACAGATTTTGTTCTTATTACGGAATCAAGTTATTATCTTTATAAGGATGCCAATATGCGCTTAAACGATAGTAGCCAATTTTTAATAAATATTCTTTAGCTTTGTTTCGATCAAGAACTTTCATTCCTCGTTTTTGAAGCTTTTCATCCAATTGCTGATCTAAAATTATTCAAAAACTAGCCCATTTTAACCCACTTTCGCCAAACGCAATATATACTTATCGATAGGACTGAAATAACCTGGAATTGTGTTAGAAAGATGCGGTTTTTACATATTATTAGTTTCATTTGTTTTCTTACTACTGGCACCAATGCTTCTGCAGTAAGTCTATGCAAAGATCCTGTGGTATCAGGAAGTTACCAAAAATCTCCCAATTGCGTCGCGGGAATCCCTGAAAAGAATACGCAAATGCCTTTTGTTGCGATTTTAGAACCTGTTATTGATCAAAGCGACCAATCAGATATCTACAATGCAAATATTCGTTATATTGACCTTCCTGTTGGTCAGTCTTTTGACTGGTATTTAAGTGATGGAGATCCAGAAAGTACTGCCTATATAGAAATACAGCCCGTACTCATCGAAAGCCAAAGTAAAATGCAATTTTATTTTAAAAACGTCTTAAGTGCAAAGACCTTACTAAAGCTAAGCCAATCTATTGCCTTGGCCTCTTCATGCACGGGAAATATTCTATCAGGCTATACCTGTGACAACCTTGAGGATTTTTTCAATACAATAAGTCCTATCGCTAAAGCAATGGGTTTTAGCAGCACACTTGCCTGGTTAACGGGATTAGATAAACCTGCAATGCTCACACAGACAAAAGATACGGTTTCTGGCACAAAAGGGGTATATCTGTCACTTCGCTATATTCAAACCTGCTCTGGTGGCTTATTAGCATCAGGACAGGTATTAACAGCCGCACACTGTTATTATGACTGGGATAATGATGACCAACAATGGTTATGGAGCTCGGCAAATCTGCATAAAAGATATATTATTGGTAATAACTGGCAAACCTCTAATAATATTGCTTCATCATCAGCACTCACACCACAAAGCAACAATATTGCCCCGGGTTTTCTTATCACTAAAAATCAAAAAGCAACTGACATCGATTTAACAAAAGACTACGCTATTGTTACACTTGATCAAAGCTTTGACAATATTTCTGGTTTTTCGATTACCCCAATGCCTATAAGTAACCAAGATAATACATACGCAGCAGGCTTTGGCATGACCGAACCATTTCAGTCAAATATCCCGCCAAAAAATCCACTGGCACAAAAGCAGTATTACTCTTCCCTTTCTTCTGCTGCGGCTTTAGTGACGCCTGCAACATTTATCGATAGTCAAACCTGTCTTAACGACTATAGCGCTATTGGCCAGAGCTTACAGGAACCGTCCCAATTAATGTGTGCAGGCAGTATTCAGGAGGCTGCTTTATGTGCAGGAGATAGTGGCGCACCTTTATACTCAATTGATGATACAACTCAAAAGATGATACTTCATGGCCATTTTGAAGGCTCACCCATCCAATGCACAAATTCCGCACCAAAAAAATCTAACGCTGATGAATGGGGTGTATTACCAGGGCTTTATGTACCTACAAATAAGCTGTGTACAGAAGAAAGCCTGGAAAACTGGATCAATAGTTTGGGCATTCATTGCCAATAAAACAGTGAAGCGCCTTATGAGGCAACAAGCACCGTTTTAATATTTGCAAGTTCATGCAAACCTTCAATTGAACACTCACGCCCATAACCTGAAGCCTTAACACCTCCAAAAGGCATAGCAGGATGAGAAGCAACACATTTATTAACAAAGCACATCCCTGCTTCAATGTCTTCATATGCTATTTTTTGTGCAAGCTTTATATCTTTACTAAAGATACCACTACCCAAGCCGTAAACAGAATCATTTGCAAGTTTTATAGCCTCTGCATCATCCTGTGATTCAATAATGGTAATAACAGGACCAAACAGCTCTTCTACAAAGGCAGTCATTTTTGATGTTACATCCGTTAACACCGTTGGTGCATAATAAAAGCCTGATTGATCTGATAAAGCATGCCCACCTGCTAAAAGCTTTGCGCCTTGTTCAATGCTTTGTTTGATCTGCTGATCCAACTGCTTTAACAAGCTCATTTTAGCCATTGGTCCCATAAGGGTTGATTGAAGCTTGGGGTGACCAACTGGAATTTGTTCAACATAGTGTAAAATTGCTTTTTCAAAATCCTGCTTTATTTTACTATCAACAATTAAGCGTTTTCGACTCACACAAACCTGACCAGCATTGGCCATTCTGACTTGAGTGATATGCTTTGCAACCGATTCAATATCAATATCTTCACGGATAATATAAGGATCACTTCCACCTAATTCCAACACAAGCTTTTTACCCACAGCACCAGCTTGTGAAGCAATAACTCGTCCTACTTTAGGGCTTCCGGTAAAGGTTATTGCCGCAATCTTAGGGTGCTCGATGATTTTTTGTGATAAAGAAAGATCAATGACAACCGGCTTTAGGACTTCTTCACCAACAGCCTGATGGATCAAAGAACTAATAGCATAACTACAACCAATAACATTCTCTGCATGCTTTAATACAATCGTGTTACCAAGCAATAAATTAGAAATAGCCGCGCGAAACACCTGCCAAAAAGGAAAATTCCATGGCGTGATACTATAAACAACCCCCAAAGGCGAAAAAATCCGCTCAGCATGCAAGTCTTCATAATCAATTTTTTGTGGTGACAGCCATGTTTTTGCATGACTGGCATAAAAATCACATAAAAATGCACACTTTTCAATTTCAGCAGTCGATTCAGTCAGTGTTTTTCCCATTTCATCAGTGATAAGCCCAGCATACTCATCAACATGATCACGTAATAGTTTGGCGATTTCTTTAATGCCCTGAATTCGCTTATCTACAGGAACCTTAGCCCAACGCTTTTGGGTTTCATATGCATCTTCAATCAAACTTTGTACTTGAAACGCTGACAAAGTGGCATAAGTCGCTAAAACTTCACCTGTCGCAGGGTTATGGGTTTGGTATTCCTCGATCATCATATGTCCTTAGGCTAATATTACCAGTAAGACTTTATACTAAAGCAAATAAAGGCAATAAAGCAAGTGAAGATTATTCCCTTGTCGGCGGTAAAAAGGCCACTTGAAAACGCATAGGCGCCTGATTGGGCTTTGCTCGTTTCCATGCTACTTCCTGGTAAGGTGTAATCTCTAATCTTGGGTATTTCTGCAAGACCCATTTTGGAAAAAATCGCGTACCTTCCATCTGTGGAATCAGGATAAAAACAGCACCATATGCTTTCATTCTATCAATGTCTAACGCAGGATTAAGGTCAGGATTAAATGCAATTAATGCCTGTGGTTTATCCAAAGAATAACGAGCAATGTAGCTGACAGGCTTATTATAACCTGCAACATACTGTAATGGACGATGATAACGCGCATGCCATTGTTTAGTAACAATCTCAGCAATCTCGCGTGCAGGATAGTTTGCACTACTTGTTGTACTTTTAGATAAAGAGATCGTGTAACCCACTAATAACAAACAAGTAACAAAAGCTGCAGCAATCACAATACGGTAAAACTTTGCATAAGTTAAAACAGGCTTAACCAATGCGATTAAAATGATCCCCCACAGGCTTAGCAAAGGAATACCCCACATCGTGTGAACATCCCAGCCTACAAGTATTGACAAGATTACAGTAAATAAGAACGGACCCAATCCTACATAAAATAAAAACCATGTACTAAACGAACTGATTTTTACTTTATCATTTAAACGTTTATCAGGTGGTGCTTTGCCAAAAAGCCCAAATAAAAACAATGCCACAGCCCCCATAAAGGTGCCAATTTGTGCTAGAAAGAAATGAAGCGCATAACCACGTGCATACAACCAAAAACTACTGCCATGGTCAAGCTTGCCAAAAGAGTAGTTAATCGTTAAATAGTTATTATTTACTAGCCAGATAGCATGTGGAAGTGAAATCACAATCAAAATCAAAAGTGCACAATATAATTTATAATTTCTTAAGAAGCGACGATTGTCACGGTAGAACAAAACAAACAACAACATGCAAACAAGCGGTATTGCCGTATAATACTTTGCCATCATGGCAAGCCCTGAAATAATACCTAATAACAGCCAGTGTTTCAGCCGATTTGTCGTTAGACTTCGGTAGAAGTAAAGCGCCATTGCTGGCCAAAGCCCCAATAAACAGGCATTGTCATTGAAATCAATTACGGCTAAATTATAGTATTGTACACCAACTAAAATCACCACACTGACAAAAGCCAGGTAATCATTGTCTAAAATTATCCTTCCTAAACGCCATACTGACCAAACTGCCAATACCACCATTAACTGTGAAAAAAGATAAATTCCCCAATCATGGTTATTGCTGATAAAAAGTGCTATTTTGGTTAATAGCGCATTAAGCCATGGATCTCTTGGATATCCCCATTGTAGTGTATGTGCCCACATTGCACCTTCTGTGGCATCCATCGGTGTTATAAAACGAACCAGACTTGGTACCAACGTCCACAACAAAGCGTAAATAATAAAAAACAGCCAGAATAGTTGACCTGGCTTTTTAAGCTGAATCATATGAGCACAGTAAAATTTAACAAATAAGTATCCTGCATCTTAATACAATTATTAAAAGCGTTTCAACTAGAACTTACATGGTTTTTATACCTTATTCCACAGTCACTGATTTAGCTAAATTTCTTGGCTGATCAACATCTGTGCCCTTTTGTACCGCCACATGGTAAGAAAATAATTGTAATGGAATGGTAAAAACAATCGGGGAAATTGACTGTGGCACTGATTCAATTGTGAAACGGTGCTTGCTGTCAATGTTCAAATCATCACAAATAGCATGATCAACAAATACATAAAGCACGCCGCCTCTGGCCTGCACTTCCTGTAAATTGCTTTCAAGCTTTTCTAGTAAAGCATCATTCGGTGCTACTGCAATAACCGGCATATCATGATCAACAAGTGCCAATGGCCCATGCTTTAGCTCACCTGCTGGATAGGCTTCGGCATGAATATATGAAATTTCTTTTAACTTTAAAGCACCTTCCAAGGCAACTGGAAATTGAATACCACGACCTAAAAACAGTGCATGATGCTTGTCAACAAAATCGTAAGATAAGCGCTCAATCTCAGCATCCAAAGATAAGACATTTTTGATAAGCTTAGGCGCTTTTTTTAATTCCTGTACCAGCTGTTTTTCTTTATCCTCTGTTAAAGCATGATTTGCTTTACCTAAAGAGATGGTTAAAAGGAATAATGCGACAAGCTGGGTTGTAAAGGCTTTTGTTGAGGCAACACCCATCTCAACACCTGCTTGCGTCATAAAAACAAATTCAGACTCGCGCACTAATGAACTATTGGGAACATTGCAAATTGCAAGCGTACCTAAATAACCAAGCGTTTTTGCCTGGCGAAGCGCTGCCAATGTATCGGCAGTTTCTCCTGATTGTGAAATAGTAACAAACAAGGTATTCTTTGGCACAACCGCTTTGCGATAGCGAATTTCGCTGGCAATTTCAACATCAACACTGACACAAGCCAGCTCCTCCAGCCAGTATTTTGCCACAAGTCCCGCATGATAGCTTGTACCACAGGCAACAATGCGGACATGATCAACCTTCTCAAACAATTCTTGAGCCTTCTGACCAAAGCGCTCTATCAATACTTTATCATCAGGTGTTACACACTGAGAAAACGTCTGGCTTATTACCTCAGGCTGCTCAAATATTTCTTTTTGCATATAATGCTTAAAGGCGCCCTTACTCGCTGCATCCTGGTTTTGATTGATCTCAACGATCTCCAGTGATTTAGGCTTACCATCAACATCATAGACTTTCACCTCATCTAAACCAATCAAGGCCATCTCACCTTCCTCAAGATACGAAAAACGATTTGTTACAGGCAATAAAGACAAGCTATCTGATGAAATAAAATTCTCACCAAACCCGTGACCAATAACAATAGGTGACCCTGACCGAACGACAACCAGTTGATGTGGATAGTCCTGATGAAGCACCGCCAAGCCATAGGCACCGTTTAATTTTTTAATCACTGCTTGCACATTCTCAATAAAGCTTGCCTGATTATCCCAGTGTTGCTCTAACAAATGCACAATAACTTCGGTATCTGTTTGTGAAGAAAACGTAACACCTTGGGAGACTAAATCTTCCTTTAATGACATAAAGTTCTCAATAATGCCATTATGGACAATCGCAATTTTTCCTGACTTACTTACATGCGGGTGCGCATTGGCAACACTTGGTACACCATGCGTTGCCCAGCGCGTATGTGCAATCCCGCTTTTGCCATGGATATTTTCTTTGGCGATCATATCAACAAGTGCTTTGACTTTACCCACGGCTTTTGATTTGACCAACTGACCATCATCATTAATCAATGCAACCCCTGCTGAGTCATATCCTCTGTATTCTAAACGCTTTAAACCTTCTAACAAAATGGGCAAAACATCTCTTGTAGAAACTGCCCCAACAATACCACACATGTATTTTTCCTATATTATTTTAAATTTCTTCAGATTCAGTTTTTTGACTTTCGTGTTTTTGTGGTCGCTGCCAGCCAGAAATCGTCATTTGTTTATTTGCACGATTCACCGTTAGTTTATGAGCCGGAACATCTTTTGTAATCGTTGAGCCAGCGCCAATATTCGCACCATCACCGATATTCACAGGGGCAACCAGTTGACAGTCTGATCCGACAAAAACATCATTACCAATCACGGTTTGATGTTTGTTTACACCATCATAATTGCAGGTAATCACCCCGGCGCCAATATTGCATTTCTCTCCAATAATGCTATCACCGACATAGCTTAAATGATTGATTTTTGAACCTGAACCAACGGTGGATTTTTTTACCTCGACAAAATTACCAATTCTTGCGTCTTCTTTAATAATACTACCTGGACGAATGCGTGCAAAAGGTCCAATAACGGCATTATCAATAATATCAGCACCATCAATAATAGTATTTGGCTTAATCTTAACATTATCACCAATCACACAATCTTTTAAGATACAATTCGCACCAATAACACAGCCCTCACCAATTTTGACATGCCCCTTAATCAGTACGTTAATATCTACCCAGGTATCACAACCAATATCAACGCTTCCACGCACATCAAACCTTTCCGGGTCAGCCAAGGAAACGCCACCTTCCATTACACGTATGGCAACCGCCTTTTGCCATACACGCTCAAGCTCAGCTAATTGCGCGCGCGTGTTGACCCCTAAAATTTCAAACGTATTTGCCGGATGTGCTGCACGGATGTTAACCTTGTCACGACAAGCCAATGCGACAATATCTGTCAGATAATATTCTTTTTGTTTGTTTTCATTACTAATCTGCGGCAACCAGTGATGCAGGCGCTCACCTGAAATACAATAAATGCCTGTATTAATTTCGGTAATTTGCTTTTGAATTTCTGTTGCATCTTTTTCCTCAACAATCGATTCAATCTCACCAAAGCGATTACGCACAATGCGCCCAAGACCGGAAGGCTCTGGAACCTGTGCAGTTAGTATACCCAGATCTTCATCTTTGGTTGCTTCAATAAAGTGCGATAAGGTATCCGGTGAAATCAAAGGAACATCACCATATAAAATAAGGACTTTATCTTTCTTATTAATTTGTGGCAGAGCCTGCTTGACCGCATGCCCTGTGCCAAGCCGTTGAGGCTGATCAACCCAGATAATCTCTTTATCTTCAAGCTCACTTTGCACCTGCTGACTTAAATGCCCCTGCACGATAATAATATTATCAGCATTAAGCGCTTCGACTGTTTCAACAACATGGCGAATCAGTGATTTGCCTGCAAGTGTCTGTAGAACTTTAGATTTTTGAGAACGCATTCGCGAACCTTGGCCTGCTGCTAAAATCACGACAGTTAATCCCATCGCCACTCCTTTTTTATTTTCAATTAACAGAAACATATATAATGAACAATACTATACGCACCAATAGCAAGTTAATCAATAAATTCGCAAAGCTTGTTGATGATATAAAAGAAAGTTTGATCGCAGATACAACCACTAATTAAGCTGCTGCTTTAACCAATCCTCTAATGCTTGTTTTTGTGATGGATTTAACCACAAACCAAGCTTGGAACGACGCCAAATCATCGACTCAAGTGAATGACACCATTCCTCATTGATAAGATATTTAGCTTCGGCCTCATAAAAGTAATGCCCAAAGCACTGTCCAAGATCGGCTGTGCTTTTTGCATCTTCTAGAATATTAAACACTTTTGTTCCATAAGCAGTTGCCAAACGATAGGCAAGCTTTGTATCAAGCCACTGATAACGCCGGTTGAGCGCTATTAACAACTGATCTAATGATTCCATATCACCACCAAGTGTTGGTACAGTATCTGTGACACAAGGTCTCATTTCAGGGAAGTAAGGCTTTAATTGATCAACAACTTTTTTTGATAAGGTTCGAAAGGTTGTGATTTTACCCCCAAAAATTGATAACACTGGCAGTTTCCCATGTTCATCTTCAAGCTCTAAATGATACTCACGGGTAATCTCTGATGCTTTTTTTGCCTTATCATCATAAAGTGGTCGTACACCAGCATACTCCCATATAATGTCCTGTAGCGAAATCTTTTGCTTAAAATAACCATTAATCAAATCACATAAGTAATGCTTCTCTTTATCACTAATATGAACATCTCTTGGATCACCTTGATAATTGACATCTGTTGTACCAATCAAGGTAAACTGATTTTCTGTTTTACTAACAAAACCATAAGGCAATGCAAAGACAATACGGCCATCTTTATTTTGCAAGATATAAGCATGATCCCCTTCGTACATTTTTGGCACGACGATATGACTGCCTTTAATCAATCGTACACTTGATTTAGAAGGCGTATCTAACACCTCATGTATTAATTGCGCAACCCATGGACCTGCGGCATTAACAATAGCTTTAGCCTCGACAATTATCGTTTCATTTTCTTTATTAATAAGTTTTGCTCGCCATAAGCCATCAATTTTCTTTGCTTCAATACAACGGTAAGGCAGCAGTACTTTTGCACCATTCTCTTGTGCTTGTTTTGCATTTGCCACCACCATTCTGGCATCATCAATACGACAATCTGAATAAGAAAACCCCACACTAAAATCATCGATAAGCCCTTGGCCTTCTTTTGTGCCTTTAAGTGCTACTTTTTTTGATTTGTCTAAGCTCATTTTACCTGCAAGAAAATCATATAAAAACAGTCCTGCTTTAATCATCCACACAGGGCGTAAATGTTTGGCATGTGGTAAAATAAATCGCAACGGCTGAATGAGGTGAGGCGCTTTTTTTAATAAAACTTCGCGTTCTTTTAAAGCTTCTTTTACCAGTTTAAATTCATATTGCTCCAGATAACGTAAGCCACCATGAACCAGCTTACTACTAGCAGATGAAGTTGCTGAGGCTAAATCTTCGGCCTCACAAAGCACAACATCTAACCCGCGTAGCGTTGCATCAAGCGCAACACCTGTGCCATTGATGCCACCACCGATCACAAATAAATCTGTTTGAATTGTTTTTTGCTCGCTCATAAAAACTAACACTAAACCATAAAGCCATCTATTGTATCGTAATTTGTTTGGTTATTAAATAAAAAACAAAAGAAACAATTTGTCTCTTTTTCAGTTAACTTCACAATAGAATAAAAGGAAACTAACACCCTAGTCGTCTTGCTGGCCTTGAAAATAGATCGTCGCACCTCGTTCACTTTTCAAGTTTTGCTGGTACTTTTCTGGTGCATCCTTGATCAATGCCGGAGACTTCGCATTAAAATCGTTGTCATTAGCATATCCGCCAATGCTCCCTGCTAATACAATTGTTGAGATTGCTAATAGTAATATACTCTTCATTTTACACTCCTTTGGTCTGGCTTTAAAACTCTTTGCTTTTTAAGCCTAGACAAGGAAATAAAGATTTAAAAGTAAACAGAATCAGAAAACGAATTAAGCTATATAAACCTATGTCAATAACTTATGCCGATGTAGCATATTTCTGATGATCTGGTAATGATCATCCATTAATTTATCAGACATATATTGATAAACTTCTTCTAAATCAACCCATCTTGCCACTTCGGCATCATCATCTGCCTGGATATGGGGCAGGCTTGCAGTTTGCTGGATAAATAAACCTACATGTGTAATCGTACGCCCCCGCAAAGATCTTTCAGGGTAGTCAAATACACGAGTTTCAACATGGCATTTTTTTAGTTCATCCCTGGATATAGCAACCTGTGTTTCTTCTACAAGCTCACGTATAATACCATCGAAAATTCTTTCTTCTTGATCTAAAAAACCACCTGGAAATGCCCAAAGCTCCTTTCCTGGCGCATATTTTCGTTTAATAAGAAGTAGTTTATTATTTACAATCACCATGGCGTCTACTGTCACAAAGATTGGCGCAAAAGGTGCTTTTTCCCATGATTTCTGATATGCATCAATCACTTGATATTCTTCACAAAGCCTTGTAAATAAGCTGCTTTGCATAAATTCTGCCACATAATGATAACTGCCTTTATCTGAATCAGGTGAGATCATATATTGAGGCTCAATCACATGTTTGACAAAATACTGCCGACGAAAGCATGTCGCATTAAATGCATTAAAATTATCAACATCAACATGCTGCCAACGTGGGAAGCACTTCAGATAATAACTGCTGGCATCTTTTTGATGCCCAATAATTGCTATTTTTTCTTGCCATGCAGCATGCTTATAAACTTTTTCCTGGACTTCATTTTTCCAACCATTTTCATCATAAAACCAATCTGTGACAGGCTCGATAATGATGCGATTTTTATCAATATCAGCCAGCACCAAATCGGCCATAATCATTTTTTTTCTTAATTCATAAGAAAATGGATTTTTAATATTTGGCGCACAATAGGCAGAGCCAACAATGATAATAAGCTTTTCCGCAATACTTAGCGCCTTTTGAATGTTTCGCAAATGTCCAACATGAAAAGGTTGAAAGCGGCCGACAAAAACTGCGTAGTTATATTCCATTTTATTTTCAATTTTAATTAGTTTCTTGATCGCCGCTTACCGGCATATCAGCAGGCTTAGCATGATCTTCAACATAAGAGAACACTTTAATGACTTTTTTCACGCCAGATACATTTGCCGCAATACTCGCTGCCTGGTTACCTTCTTGCCTTGTAACCATGCCCATGATATAGACAATTCCTTTCTCTGTTACCACTTTAAACTTCAATGTGTTAACACCACTTGTTACCATTGTGCTTATCACTTTCGAGGTAATCCAGCTATCTGAAACATACCCACCGATGTTAACGGGATTACCAATAGTTAATTGATTATAAACCAATTTCACACCAGGGATTTGCGCCATACGGTGTGCAAGCTCATCTGCCAGCGCCTTTGAAGGCACTTGACCAAGCAATAACATCATATTATTAAACACAACTGGCTCAACGTTTGAATTGCCTTGTAATTCAGGATAATTCTTTAATAATGAAATTGCCTTAAACTGAATGCTCTTATCTGAAACGTTTGTTTTAGAGTCAACGCTACTGCCGGCGACATTTGTACCAACAACTGCAGCACCAGCGCCAGCAATTACAACTGGCGCACAGCCGCTTATCGCAAAAACGCCAGCCAATGCCAACATGCTAATCCATAATTTATATTTCATTAGCAATCCTCAAACACTTAAGTCTAACAACTTGATAAATCAGATAAACTGCGAAATGCGATATTGACTGATTCAAAATTCAGCTCATCTGTTTTCATATCTTCAATAAGCCCTTTCCAACGTGCAATATAGCTTTTGTTTTCCTCAGCCCAATGCTCAACCTTGCTTTGTCCAGTTTTATACTTTGAACACAGCGAAATGACACTTTTAACAAGGTTGTATTGCAAGCAATCAAGGTCATCTCTTAATGCCGAGGTTGAAAGCGTTCCCCAGTATGACTGGCTGCCACCTAAAGAATTAATACAGCCCCTAAACCACGAAAGCCGCAACTTCTGATTTAAAGCAATCGCAACCTTCTCAAACAAGGATTGGTCCTCAACTTGCTGCAGTGCTTGCATTAAATCCATCACAGAGGTTGACATTTTCAATGCCAAAACTGCTTGAACAATATCTTCTGGCACACCTGCCCCAATTAATCGATCATGCTTGCCATCAATTCGCTGTTTTTCTGAAGCGATTAATAGTTTTGGAAAGACAGTCAATGCGGATTTTGCAGGCGCTTTGTATTTCTGAATAATTTCTTGAATCGCAAAATCTTTGACTTCATTACGCAAGATCCAGCGACAATTACGACGAACAAATCTGAATAAACTCTGTAACATCGCTTGCTGTGTATCTGGCATAACTTTACCATCTAACTGATCAATTTTATGCCAAAGCTTGTCAATATCAAACATTTCAATCACGGCACAAAAAGCTTTTACAATATCAGAAACAGACGCCCCCGTTTCATCATATAAACGCTGAATAAACGTTACACCAACATGAAGTATCAATTTATTCGTCATCTGTGTTGCAACAATTTCACGACGTAAAGCATGATTCAACATCAAATCCGCATATTTCTCCCGAAGCTCTTTTGGAAACTCCATATATAAGAAAAATGTGAAATAAGGATCATCAGGCAGTGTGGATTTTAAAATTTGCTGCTTAACCAAAGTTTTGGTATAGGCCATAATCACGGCAAACTCTGGCGCGGTCAATGTGTTGCCCGATAAAGAACGCGTATGTAGCACCTTATCTGTTGGCAAAAACTCAACCTCACGATCTAATTGCATCTTTCTTTCTAATTCACGCATCAATCGCATATAAGCTTCGATAATATAGCGCTTTTGCTGCTGCAATTCATTTGCAATGCCTTTGTTTTGATCCTGATTATTCTGCAAGACCAAATGTGCAACTTCATCTGACATTTTTGCCAAAAGTTTATTTCGATTCACCATCGAAATATCACCACGTTCGACCGCTGCATTTAGTAGAATTTTAATATTTACTTCATGGTCTGAACAATCGACACCTGCTGAGTTATCAATGGCATCTGTGTTAATCGCACCATCTTTTAAGGCATATTCGATTCGTCCTAATTGCGTAAAACCAAGGTTTCCACCTTCACCTACAACATGGCAGTTCAAATCGCTACCATCGACACGAACCGCATCATTCGCACGATCACCCACATCATCATGACTTTCTGTATGTGCTTTAACATATGTGCCAATACCACCATTCCATAAAAGCTCTACTTCAGATTGAAGTAAGAGCCTGATGACCTCGTTAGGTTCCAGGCTGTCAGCAGTTGTTCCCAGCAATACTTTCATCTCTTTTGTAATATGAATGCTTTTAGCACTTCTACTAAATACACCGCCACCTTTTGAAATCAATGAAGTATCATAGTCCTCCCAGCTGGAACGAGGCATGTCGAATAAGCGTCTTCGCTCTTTATAGCTTACAGCTGCATCCGGGGCTGGATCAATAAAAATATGCATATGGTTAAATGCACCCACTAAACGGATATGTTTTGACAGCAACATGCCATTACCAAACACATCCCCACTCATATCGCCAATGCCTACAACCGTGAAATCTTCAGACTGAATATCCTTGCCAATTTTTCTAAAATGGTGCTTCACAGACTCCCAGGCGCCACGTGCAGTAATTGCCATTTTCTTATGGTCATAGCCGTTAGACCCACCTGAAGCAAATGCATCACCCAACCAAAAATCATATTGATTAGCCACTTCATTTGCAGTATCTGAAAAAGTAGCAGTTCCTTTATCTGCTGCAACAACAAGATAAGGATCATCTTCATCATAACAAATAACGTTTTCAGGCTTAATCAACTGTTTGTTTTTGATATTATCGGTAATATCCAATAGCGAGCTAATAAAAATCTTATAACATTCAATGGCTTCACTGACAACAGCCTGCCTTCCACCACCAACTGGCAGCTTCTTCGGCAAGAACCCCCCTTTGGCACCCAAAGGTACAATCACGGCATTTTTAACCTGTTGTGCTTTGACCAACCCTAACACCTCAGTGCGATAATCTTCCTTACGGTCAGACCAGCGCAGCCCGCCCCTGGCAATCTTAGCACCACGCAAATGCACCCCTTCCACGCGCGGAGAATACATAAATATCTCAAACATTGGCACAGGTTTTGGCATATCAGAAATCTTAGATGGCATAAGCTTAAATGACATATAGTCTTTGCGCTGAGCTTTACTGTCTAGTTGATAATAATTTGTTCTGAGTGTTGCCTCCACAATCTCTAACATACGGCGCAAGATTTTATCCTGATCCAGACTTGCAACATCAGCAAGCTTAGCCTTGATTGCATCTATTTGGCTATTGCAGTTTTCCTGACGTGATTGATAAGCTGCCTGTGGATCGAACTTTTGATGGAATAATGTAACAATATCATGAATAATATCAGCGTATTCGATAAAAGTATCTTCGATATATTTTTGTGAGAAACGCACGCCAATCTGTGCCAAATACCTTGCATAAGCTCTGACAAGTGCAACTTCACGCCAGCTTAAACCCGCATAAATTGTTAATGAGTTAAACCGGTCATTCTCAGCAACACCACTCCATATTTGTGTAAAAGATTCCTTAACCAAATCACCAATACGATTAATATCAAAACGCTTTTGTGCGCTTAAGCCAAAATCAGATAATCCAAAAAAGCCACCTGATGCTGGGGTAATTTTATATGGCTTTTCTTCAATCACATGAAGGCCAAAATTTTCTAAAATTGCCATCACATTGCTAAGCTGAATCGTCTCATCACGTAGATAGACTTTAAAGCGTAAGCGATCTGGATTTTCCTCTAATCGTTGATGTAAAGATAATGATAAGTGTTTTTGCTTTGCCTCTTCAAAATGATTGACATCTAACACAGCCTTGCGTGCAATATGATCTTCTGTATAAGATGGCGTAAAGGCATGGCAGTATTCATCAAAAAGCTGACGACCTTTGTTCTCTCCGTGCTCATCGATTAGCGCATCAAATAAGTCATCTTCCCATTGGCGCTCAACCAATTCAAGTTTCTCTTCTAATAATTCAAGGTTAATTCGTTTAACCGGCGCATTTCCTTCCATATAAACCGTGAAATCAATACGGCATAATACACTTTCTAAAAAGTTCGTTTTAAAAACGATCCTGCCACCGTTAAATGTGCTTAATAATATACGCTCTACACGCTCACGTAATGTAGAGTTATAACGATCTCGTGGTAAAAACAGCATACAAAAATAATAACGACAGTGTGGATCTTGTCGCACAAAAAGTTTCATGACTTGGCGTTCACGAAGGTGATAAATACCAAGACATGTGTTTAACAGTTCTTCATCAGAGCTTAAGAATAACTCATCACGTGGATAAGTATCAATAATATTGCTTAGTGCCTTATAGGCATGTCCATGGCGTCTAAACCCTGAACGCTCTAGAATCATCTGTTTTCTCAAGCGCAAAAACGGAATAAAATCAGGAGAAGAATGGTAAGCCGCTGAGGTATAAAGACCAAGCAGGCGCTTATCACCAATAATCTTGCCTTTGTCATCATAAACATTAACGGAGATAATATCCATATAAGCCGCACGATGAATCTGTGATACAAAATCAGATTTTCCGACAGTTAAAACAGCATCAACATCAGTATCTTCATCTAACTTTTTGGCATAAATATGGGTGTTGGCCAGATAATTTGGATCTAATGCCAGTAAACCTAAAGCCGTTTCCTTTTTAGGTTGGAAAACATGTTGGCCTTTGACCATTTTAGATTCAAATTCACAATAGCCAAAAAAGATAAAATGATCTTTGCGTAAAAACTCCAGAAAATCAATCGCCTCTTCATAATAGTTTTTACTGATTCTCTTTGACTGTTTCTCCACCTCATGAATCATCGTCTGGACTTCCTGCTTCATGGGCTGGAAGTCTTCGACAATCGCTTTAAGCTTTTTATAAACTGCTTTAACTGCTTTTTCTAAATGTTCAAAATTTTCAGGCTTATCCGTCTGACGATCCACCTCGACAATAATTAAACATTCATTCATGGTATCAGATTGTGTTTTGCCTTCATCAAGTGTGTCTTGAAGCTCAAGAATTTCACCATTCTCATTTCGCTTGACTAAAACACCCCCAACATTCATCATAAAGTGCATACCTAAGCCAAGTGAAGACATGAGCATCATTAAAGTATCAACAATAAAAGGAGAGTCCACTGAAGCAATTTCAACAACGGTATGTCTTGAATCCCAGCCGTGCTGCTCAAAAGTTGGGTTGTACGCGCGAACAAGCAGTTCATCGGGTTTTCTTTTGTAAATAAACTTCCAAAAAGAAACGATAGAACCATAAAGATCAATAAAGTCCCGCTGGCTTAATTCATCTGTTGCAACCACTCTGGTATACGCATGTGCCAATGCGGTGAGATTATCCGCATCTCTTTTAGGGAACTTCTCATGAAAAGTCTGTGTTAATCTTTCTAATAGCGATACTACTCTTTCGTCGTAATGCATTAACTTACCTACTTCGTTTTAAACAAAATACGACAGCAATGATAAGCTAGTTTGCCGCAAGGCTCAAATATTATTTAAATGAGTTTTTTTATTGGCACGATTAGGTTCTGTGAACCAATTTTTTTACCGCATCCAAATCAAACTCCCAGAAAAGTTTAAAAATCCACTAAAACTGATTATTGTTTTATCAAATCTTGAAAAAACTCTACGAAAGTGCTTCAGCTTCGAAAAGAAACATTCAATCAAATGCCTTTCTTTGTAAATTTCCTTATCATACTCATGTGGCTCTTTTGCATTACTTCTTGGTGGGATGACTATATTACATCCTCTTTCAAGCAAAAATGCATACAAATCCTTTGAGTCATAAGC
>NZ_QLIT01000045.1 GCF_003574485.1 Facilibium subflavum | reverse complement strand
TTATTGCCAATGCGAACAGATGACACAATTTGAACAGATTTTCTTGGGCTATTCGGTGTTGACTTAATTCGAACGAACATGGCATGGGTCTCATCGTTTTTTTTAAGGGTAACATAGTGCCATTTAAAATCAACTAATATTTTTACTAGGCACTACAAATTGACCTTTTTGGAAGACAAAAACCCTTATAAAATAAGGCCTGAGCAAAAATATCTTTCTTCAAACCTGTGGATAACTTTGAAAAGTGTCAAAGTCGGGAGAATATCCAAAAAGTCAAAACGCATGATCAGCGCTATAAGCTTATCTACTATTCTGGTCACGATTTGACACTTCTTGCGATTATGGGTGCACTTAATCTTCCATTAAAGCAGGCACCTGATTATGCAAGCTTTATACAATTTAATATTTATAAACATAACGATCAGTATTACATTAAAATGCGCTACAACGGTAAAATAGTGACACTTAACTCAATACAAAAAGATAAAACACAAATCTCCCTATCTGCCTTTAATTATTATGTAAAACAACTCAATCACGCTTTTTCCAGTGCTTCATAAAATCATTTTCTAGAAAAACAACTAGCTATAGCTAAAGATCAGCGCGTCATCCGCTACTGTCACTTCAACACGACCACCTGAAGATAACTTGCCAAATAATATTTGTTCAGCCAAGGGTTTTTTAATCTGCTCCTGGATAAGCCTTGCCATAGGCCTTGCACCCATTTTCTCATCATATCCATGCACCGCTAACCACTCCTTGGCTTCATCGTCTACCTCTAAAGAAACGCCTCTTTGATCCAATTGCCCCTGTAATTGCGCCAAAAACTTATCCACAACGCATTTAACATCTTCTTTGGATAAGGATTCAAATTGAATAATCGCATCCAGACGATTCCTAAACTCAGGTGTGAATATCCGCTTTAGTGCTTCCATGCTGTCTGATGCGTTGTCTTGTGTTGCAAAGCCAATGGTATTTTTTTGCATCTCAAACGCACCGGCATTAGTTGTCATAATAAGAATAATATTTCTAAAGTCAGCCTTACGACCATTATTATCTGTTAGCGTACCATGATCCATTACTTGTAAAAGTAAATTATAAATATCCGGATGGGCCTTTTCAATCTCATCCAACAACACAATCGCATAAGGATGCTTCATTACAGCTTCTGTCAAAAGACCGCCTTCTTCATATCCCACATATCCCGGAGGCGAGCCAATTAAGCGTGAAACCGTATGCTTTTCCATATACTCAGACATATCAAATCGCAAAAGCTCAACACCCAAAAGTTTTGCCAACTGCTGTGTTACTTCTGTTTTCCCGACACCAGTAGGCCCTGCAAATAAGAATGAACCCCAAGGCTTGTCAGGATCACGCAACCCAGCTCTGGCAAGCTTAATCGTATCTACCATCGCTTCAATTGCTTTACCTTGCCCATAAACCAACATCTTCAAATCATCACCTAGACTGACCATGGATTCTTTATCCGAACTTGATACTGTTTTAGCAGGAATTCTTGCCAAACGTGCAACCATACTCTCAACATCTGACACATTAATAAGCTTTTTCTTCTTCCCTGCTGTCGTGCGTTGATAAGCACCTAACTCATCGATGACATCAATTGCCTTATCAGGTAAAAAACGCTCACCAATGTATTTTGCTGAAAGCTCTGCTGCAGCGTGCAGTGCAGGTAATGTATATTTAATCCCATGGTGTTTTTCAAAATAAGGTTTAAGCCCCTTTAAAATATCAAATGTTTGCTCAATACTTGGTTCTTCAACGTCAATTTTCTGGAAACGTCTTGCCAGGGCATGATCCTTCTCAAAAATAGTACGGTACTCCTGATAAGTTGTTGAGCCTATACATTTTAAATCGCCAGAAGCCAGCGCTGGTTTAATCAGATTTGAAGCATCCATCACACCACCTGAAGCAGCACCTGCCCCAACAATAGTGTGGATTTCATCAATAAATAAAATACCACCGTCTTGCTCTTGAAGCTGTTTTAAAACCTCTTTAAAGCGTTTCTCAAAATCACCGCGATACTTTGTTCCAGCTAAAAGCGTACCCATATCTAAAGAATAAATCACCCCGTTGGCCAACACCTCTGGCACTTGCTTATCAACAATCTTTTTTGCCAGCCCTTCAGCAATCGCTGTCTTACCAACACCTGCCTCACCAACTAAAAGCGGATTATTTTTCCTGCGCCGGCAAAGTACTTGAACAACACGCTCAACCTCATAATCCCGGCCAATTAATTGATCAATTTTACCCTCTTTGGCGCGTTCATTTAAGTTTACGGCATATAATTCAAGCGGCGTTTTCTCTCTTTGCTCATCAACACCTGGTGAAACTGTTTGTTGTGACTGTTGTGATGATGAAGCATTGTTTGACACACCATGAGATAAATAGTTAACAACATCAAGGCGCGTTACATTTTCCTGCTTTAATAAACTCACAGCCTGACTATCTTGTTCGCTAAAAATGGCAACTAACACATTTGAGCCTTGGACTTCATTACGCCCAGATGATTGCACATGAAAAACGGCTCTTTGCAATACGCGCTGAAAACCTAAAGTTGGCTGGGTATCCTTGCCTTCTTCTGTGATTTTAGGCGTAGACTGCTCGATAAAGGTATTCAAAGCACTTTTAAGCCGACTTAAATCAGCACCACACGCTCTTAATACTTTTTTAGCATCTGCATTATCCAACAACGCAGTGAGCAAGTGCTCAACCGTTAAGTATTCATGTTTAAGGTCTCTTGCATGCTGAAATGCCTGATTTAACGTTAACTCTAATTCCTTACTTAGCATAAGACACCTGCAACTGTTAGTAATCCTTAACTAATATAATAGACCAATTGCTGGCACAAAAAAACTTGAACAATCAAAAACACTTCGTTTTATTTAACATTTCAGACGATGTATATAAGACAATAAGCCAAAGTCTCAAGCAAAATTGCAGACTTTTCTCAATGTGGACAAAATTAAATCTGTAAATTAATTTTGTTTAACTACTTTTTAACCCATGCTGTTACCAACAAAAGAGGATAACCTGCTTTACGCGCCAGATCCATTGCTGCACACGCCATTGTTTCAGCCAAATCCTTAGGGTAAGTGCCACATAGCGCCTTACCATCAAAATGTGCTTTCATCGTTATACGCTCAGAGGTTTTAACATCCATTTTAAAAACTTTTTTTAAGACATCTGCAACAAATTCCATTGGGGTAAAATCATCATTAATCAAGAAAACATCTCGCGCACGCGGGCTTGCTGTTTCAAATACACTTTTCACTTTTACAGAAGGATTTGTTATAATAGTTTCATTTTCTGTATCAAGCATATTTGCACTCCTAATATGTTGAACAATAAAAAAATAGATCATGTTTTGATCAGTTACTACTATTAAATCAGAATATCTGTTAAAAATCAACTTATTTCAATGACTAAACAGTAAACAATTTTGTGCTAAAAGGCGCATCACTGACGTTATAAGCGCTAAGCTGTCACAACACCCTTAACGCACCTGCAAAATTTAATCAGAAAGCCAGTTCTTTATTGGCAAAAAATCCGTATACAGGCGTTCCTCCCAGGAATCCTTCTTTGGCTTATAATTATATAACCATTTTGCTAAAGGCGGCATCGACATTAAAATAGATTCTGTGCGTCCTCCGGATTGCAAACCAAAATGTGTGCCACGATCAAAAGCCAGATTAAACTCCGCGTAACGCCCACGCCTGTAAAGCTGAAAGTCACGGTGTTTTTGTTCAAATGGTGTGCTTTTACGCTTTTGCAAAATAGGCCCATATGCTTTTATAAAATGATCGCCTACCGAGCGCATAAACGCAAAACTCTTTTCAAACCCCCAATCATAAAGATAATCAAAAAAAAGCCCACCAATACCACGACATTCTTTGCGATGCGGCAAATAGAAATATGTATCGCATTGTTCTTTATACCGCTGATAGACATTATCCCCAAAATCTCTACATGCATTAAATGCAACCTGATGCCAAAAAACACAATCCTCTTTAAAACCATAAAAGGGCGTTAAATCAAAACCACCACCAAACCACCAGACTGGTTCTTGACCTGGCTTCTCTGCAATAAAAAAACGTACATTCATATGAGATGTGGGCGCAAATGGGTTCCATGGGTGAATAACTAAAGATACACCCATTGCTTGAAAAGAAAAATCAATCAGTTCAGGGCGTGATTGCAACACAGCATCAGGTAATTTTTGCGCCTGAATATGCGAGAAATTAACACCCCCTTTTTCAATAACCAAACCATTCTCAAGCACTCGCGTATCACCACCACCCTGGCCATTTTGATATTGCCATTTATCCTGATAGAATCCTTTTCCATCAATCTCTTTTAATGCTTCACACAGGTCATCCTGCAAAGCCAGCAAATACGATTTAACTGCTTGAACATCTACCATAATTGAAGCCTTTGTTGAAAATACCACTGTATCTCATTTTTAAGCTCAACAAGCTTACCGTGGAAAAAATGCCCAACCTGATCAAGCTTAATAATATGTACTGGCACATTCGTTTTGATTGCAAAATCAAAAACTGCCTGCGCATCAACCACCTCATCATCAATGCCTTGTATAACACACCATGGCATTGTCGGTTCCTTAATACCCTCTAAAGGAAAATTGACAACAGCTGGAGCAACCGTTAACAAACCAACTGTATTCTGGCATTTCATTGCGGCTTTATAAGCAACTGAGCCACCAAAAGAAAACCCGGTAAAGATAATTTTTTGTTCCAGGTGCTGCTTTAGAATATGCATCGCAACTGACAAGGCATCATCCACCTCGCCCACGCCGTTATCATAACACCCCTGGCTTTTCCCAACACCTCGATAATTAAAGCGCATACAACCCACACCTAATCCAGTTAATGCACGTGAAATAGTCGTCACGACTTTATTATGCATAGACCCTTGAAAAAGCGGATGGGGATGACAAACAACCGCTGTTATATCAGGGTATGTATTTGACTTAGGGGGATCATATGCAATCTCGATTTCCCCCTTATTTCCTTGAATGACATCTGTATTCATGAACAACGAATAAGCAATTAAAAACCATGGCTTATCGTATCAAAAACAATCCCATATAGACAGAGAAAAAATTTATAACGATAAAACTTCACTCTTACTCAAACCTGTAACTTTACAAATAACAGAAATTGGCACACCCATACTAAGCATCTTTCTTGCTTCTGAACGTTTAAACTCTATGTCTTTTTGCACAATAACTGCTTCTTTTTGTGATACTTGTTTTTCCATATTATCTCCTTGTCTTATCAAACCTAACGGCAAGGTTTAACTAATGCTCTTATGTAGAAAAGTTTGTCAAGAAAAGCTTAATGCAATATTAATGACGCAAACTTTCAATTGCACCCCATACCCCCACTTTCAATGCACATGATACTATTTCACCCATTACTTTAAGCATCTTAAGATATAGATGCTACAGAATAAGATAAATGTATATATGTGCTTATCTTGCCAATATCCTTTAGCCATACAACGCTTTAGTCATTATCGTAACGCGATCCTGCCATGTACCACAATATCGTGATCAATCCCCAGGGTCAAGCAACATCTTAAATAACTTGATCTTGCAGTTAATTCGAATTACCATCTTTTCTGCGAATCAGAATAAAGGGAAATTGGTTCAAATCCAATACTGTACCCGCAACGGTAGATCACAGTCAATACTATACAGACTGTCAGCGAGCATTCTATCTTGAGTTATATCACCTTGGTAGATTCAAGCCACTAAGAGCACCAGAAGGTGCTATTAGTGATGAGTCCGGATACTTTATCTGATATTAAGTTTTACGAAAATATGTTTACGGGCTATAAGCAAAAGAAAGCTAAAATGAAACTTACCATTTATTATACAATTGCACTACTTACGTTATCTACCTGTACTTCTATCTACGCTCAATCGACTTCTTATATTCTACCAACGATCAAAGTTAACTTTGATGCCACGAATAATGAGCATCACACGACAAGTGGCATCCAGGATTATGCACCTGTCATGGTGCAAATATCTCCTCAATACACAAACCAGCCTGTTGAACAAGCAATTGCACAAAATTCATGGGTGCAAAGCAGTAATACCAGCAGTGCTAATCCAACCTTTAACATCAAAGCTCAGCGGGCAACAGTATCACTTAATGGCATCCCTTTAAACCAGTTTAATTCTCAAGCGCAGAATATTGCATTAATCCCAACACCAGGTATTCAATCGATAGAAGTCTTACCACAGGCAAGTAGCGTTCTTTACGGATCAATGGGCATTGGTGGTATTATTAATATTCAACAGCGTTTTCTTCAAAGGGATCAATATATTATTGGCAGCAGCTTAAGCTACCCATTCGGTGGCGGAATTAATTTTTTTATTAACCAGCTATTAGACCATGATAAAACCTGGGATTTACAACTATCAGGCATCACACAAACTACCGACAGCTATCGTGACTATAGTCGAAATTTTAACAATGCGACAAATATTACTTTGATGCATAAGACAAATAAGCAATCATTGAATATCAATTTTAGCGATAGTTACCAATATTTACAATTCCCTGGCGCATTGACACAAGAAGAAGTTGATCAAGATCCCTGGCAGGCAAGTAGTGGCAAAGAAAAGTATATTAACCATACGCTTAACACACAGATAAGCTGGGCTTTACAGATTAAAAAGCCCTGGAAATTTCAACTAGACAGCCAATACCAACAACAATGGGCAAATGCAATTTTTGACACCACAAGCGCAAAACAAACCAGCTCATTACTTTACCTGCGCCCAAGCATTATTTATCAAAAAAATAAAATCAAAAATCAATTTGGTAGTGACATTACCCATCAAACTTTCACACAAAGCGCAACAACACCAAGTTCCAGCCAAACCAATTTTGCCCTGTTTAATCAATTTGACCTCATGTTAACACAAACCTGGCAAAGCGAGATAGGCGGCCGGTTTGAACATAGTTATACACAAGGCACATTTAGCACAGGGAAATCTGGTGATCAAACGATTAACATCAATGCTGGAAATATGTACCTTCAATATAACTGGCACGCAAATTTTCATACACGAATATCCGTGGATTATGCTTATCAACTGCCATTTATTGACCAATCAAACTACACGCCAAACAATACTTCTGAGTTTGGTCTTCAGCCACAGACTGCCTGGACTTACCAGCTTGATAACCGGTTTCACAATAACCACTTGTCGCTCACCAACAGTCTTTATTTGATGAATATTCACAATCAAATTGCTTATGCGGGTGATCAAAGCAGTGGTGTATATGGAAAAAATATCAATTTGCCACCCACACAAACCATTGGCAGCTTATTTGACATAGAGTATCACATAACAAAAAATAATACGATTGGCGGCAGTTTTGCATTGAATTACAACACATTCACAAACGGAATGCTTTACCCAAGCACAAGTGGTGATAAAACACTTCAGCCAGTGAAAGGTAATGAAGTTCCAGGCCAGCCGCCTTTCACCGCTGAGCTTCACACTAAAATAAACCTCACATCCAACATCAGGCTTTGGTTGCAAGAGCAGTATAATAGCCAAATGTATGTCGATGGTGATTTTACAAATAGCCTGGGAAAACAAGGTGCATATTTCTTGACTAACATAATGCTTGATTACCAATTGCAAGACTGGCATTTTAATCTGTCCATCTACAACTTGTTTAATAAATTCTACTATGCTTATGCCAGCACATCAGGGTTTGGACAGAAATACTTTTATCCGGCCAATGGCATTAACGGCGCATTGAGTATAAGCTATACATTCCAATAAAATAAGGCTTTGATAATGAAAAAAGCATGGATATTGTCAATTTTTTTCCATCTGCTTGTAGCAGCTATTATTACTGTAATATTCATCTACCAACGAACCACAAACCCAACCACATTAAATAACCAAACAACACTCCAGCCAATATATGCTACCGTTATTTACGTCAACTCAGCAAACAATAGCAGCAGCGAAGAAAAAACTAAAAAACCAGACGCAACACAACATATTTTGTCAAAAAACACTATCGTCACCAAAAATGGTAACCGGTTAAGTAAGCATTTATTAGAGAGAACGCACAACAATCAAGAAAAACCACCATCTAAAAACAGACAACATACCTCTACAGCATCAGTAGCCGCACATCCCATAAGCACAAAAAAGCAGCTTCTCAACACATTTAGGCAACTTGAACAAGGGCTTTTTCAAACGCTCAAGCAATATCGACCTGAAAAAAGCATACAGTTTACTATCGCAATTATGCTTACTTCTTCAGGTATGATTAAATCAATAAAATTTCACCCATTGCCTGATCACATATTACAAAACATTATTATGCAGTACCTGCATCAACAAAAGTTCACCAGAGAGCTTGTATTTGAACATGAGACAAGCTTATCAATACCTGTTGTGTTACAATCTTAAGCTATCTTGACATATCATTAACAAATAATTATTATTTTACTACTTATTTGTTGTTAGATGGCTTTAACAGAACAATGAATGTGATTATTGAGTTTTTAGGGACAGGAGACGAGGCATCTCCAAGCCTATGTAAAAGAAGTGATTTTTTCACGTCAGAAGAAAAGCGCTGTATTACTTGTCAATCAATAGTACGAAAAGGCTCCCGACATCATTGCCGATTATGTGGTGATGGATATTTTTGCGACACCTGCGCTCCAAAGAGAAAGTGGCTAAATAGTGCTCGTGCTTGCCAAGAATGTATGGACAACTACGATTATAGTGACAGCCTTCAACATTCTAATTATTTATGGTTGCTAGACGATATACAAGGCAATTTCAGACTCCTTATTAATGGCTGCCAAAAATCTGATGTTGGCGGTACCTCGTTTTATGGCGCATCTCCAAACCTTAATGTTATCTCCGAGAAAATAATGGAACTAATCTTCTGGCGCCCTGGTTCAACAGGGTGCAAAATTCATACTGAAGAAAAAAGAATGACACGCATTTTAGGTAATGCGTATGCTGGCCACCACCTATCTGCAAAAGTTGGCAGAATATCAGAAGACGAAAAATCAGATATAGAAATATCAGAAATAGAAAATATTATCTTGCTAGGGTTTAGTCGTGGTGCTATTAGCTGCTTTAATTTTGCCAGACACCTAGGAAAGTGTTTCAGGACGCGAGACATCCCTATTTATATTTTTGCAGATCAACCAGTCCCTGGCAATATGGTTAACAGTTACCGCTCAGTCTTATCCCAGCATCAGGACTTAACAAGGCTAGATAATATCAAACACTGCACTATCATTTTAGGTAGCTATGATGAAAGTGAAATCTCAACACTAGAAAAACATTTTTTTAAACAAATGGTGCCAAGCTTTCATAATGATACCGATCTCAACCTGTTAAGACTCCCAATTGCACAGCACCTTCAAGGCAGAAACATGTTGAAACGGTGTTTTAATGATTTTCTTAATTTACTGCTTGATCAAGGTATTAATATAATTACAGACGTGCGTTTACAGACACTGGAATATTACCTGGAAAACTATGCGCAACCGCAATATCCTGCCCCACATAATGTCCAACCAATTTATGCTCGAAATATTGAGAAAGAAAGAATACAATATTTACAATATGATCAGCAACGATTTAAAGATCACTGGAAAACCTCATCACAAAACCACTGTGTCGGCTGTAATGAGCGTCTTTATATAGGTCTCCGTCACCATTGCAGGTTATGTGGCGATGGCCATTTTTGCAATACATGCGCACCAATTAGAGCAGATCATCAAAACATAAGGGTGTGTTCTCAATGCGCTGATGTTTAATACCATTTGCAAATAATTGATGGAGAAATAAAAAACTCACCCACGGTTGGCTTAGTCATTAAAAACACCTATAATAAGCATCAACAATCCCCTAGCGCCAGATAAAGGAGACAATTTGATGATATTGCAAAAAACAAAAAAATGGATTGGTGTGCTTAGCACAATGGGTGGGCTGGCTTTTTTGGCAGGCTGCAGCTCAAATACTGGTCTTGGCAACTATAATATCAATCATGCATTAAATACAATGCCAACAGATATGAAACAGCAAACTGAAGGCTTTCATTACTATTTTGGTAAAAACTCAGCACCATTTGGTGCAAAAGACTTAGGTCCAATAAGAACAAGTCGGCGTACAAATGCCTTTGCCAAAGAGCCTGTAAAATCATGTAACTGGGTTTTTTACTCTGCTTTACTTGAATTAAAGCAACAGGCTCAAGCACTGGGTGGCAATGGTGTTGCGAATATCCAATCGAATTGGAAAAATAATGCCACATCGAGCAAAGAAACTTATGTTTGTGAAAATGGACTATGGATGTCAGGGGTTGCACTTATTGGTGATGCCATTAAAATTTAAATGCATTCAACAGTTCATAGAAGATAAAAGCGCTGGAAATTTCCTTTTATAAAGATTAACATAGTTGCAATATGCACTAAGCTTTCAGACGATGCTTGGCACGTGTGTAGCAGATTAACTGAACATCCAGAAACTCAAACAACAATGGAGTAAAGATACAATGGGTCGTTTTGATAATGTCGATATCGACAACCTATGGAACGAAGAGCAGGAAAATTTTAGCAACGATCAGTACTACTCATTATTAATCGAGCAATATAAGATTTATGTTGAAATGGCTGACCGGGCAAGTTTTCGTCGTATTTCAATCAATCTGTTTTTTCTTATCACAAACATTGCCATTGTTGGCATTATGGCGCTTGGCATCAGCCGCTCTAGTGCTGAGCTATCCTTAGGCTTATTAGTACTACCTCTTTTAGGTTTATTGGCTATTTCCTATTGCTGGTGGCGCGTGGTTCGCTTTTATCGCCATACGGTGAACATTAAAGAACAAGTCATTGGCGCGTTAGAAAAACGCCTGCCATCAAGCCCGATATTCTCCGCTGAGCGCGTTACTGCAGAAAAAAGAGGCTCATTTACCCCGTTAAAACGTATTGAGACCTATATGCCTTTTATTTTTATGCTACTTTATCTTGGCATCTATATTTACCTACTTGTTTCTTGGAGTTAAAACATGCTAGAAACCACACAAAAACTATCTTGCAATGAAGACTTATCATCACTTTACCAACAGTACTCAGATTTTAAAGCAAAAAAGCTGCAGCTGGATATTACCCGAGGCAAGCCTTCAGCTCAGCAGTTATCACTATCTGATCCACTTATTTATAATTTAACAGTTAAAGAAGTTATTGAGCATCAGGACTATCGCAATTACAGCTCACCTCAACTTTTAGCAGGTCTGCCAGAGATGAAAAATCTCTTTGCTGAAACCTTAAACATCTCTGCAGAAAACATCATTATCGGTGGCAATTCATCACTTAACCTTATGTATGATACGATCACCAAAGCGATGATTTTGCCTTTACCTAGCCAAACGAAAAACTGGTCTTCGCAAGGAACAATTAAATTCTTATGCCCAACACCAGGCTATGATCGACATTTTAGCATCTGCGAAAACCTGGGTATTGAAATGATTAACGTTCCTTTAACCGGCCAAGGCCCTGATATGGATGTGGTTGAAAACTTAGTCTTAGATGACCCTATGATCAAGGGAATCTGGTGTGTCCCACAATATGCCAACCCAACAGGTGAGATCTACTCAGATGAAACAGTAAACCGTCTGGCCAACATGAAAACGGCTGCTGATGATTTTATTATCTTGTGGGATAATGCTTATGCCGTCCACCACTTGGACATGGCAGATGCTCAGTACGTTAAAGACATATTGCAAGCATGTCAGCAAGCAGGGAACCCTAATCGTGCTTTTGTATATGCCTCAACATCAAAAGTCACCTATGCCGGCGCAGGTGTCTCAATACTTGCCGCCAATGAGGAAAACTTAAACTGGTATAAAAAACAACTACGTGTGCAAACGATTGGGTTTGATAAAATCAATCAGTTACGCCACTTAAAACTTTTGCCAAACAAAAGCGCCTTTCTTGCACATATGAAAAAACATGCCGATATACTCAAACCAAAGTTTGATATCGTTGACACTGTTTTACAACAAGAGCTTGGAAATGACGGAAAATATGCAACCTGGACAAAACCTAAAGGCGGTTATTTTATAAGCTTCAACACAAAGCCAAATTTGGCCAAAAAAGTGATTGAAATGGCACAAAATGCAGGTGTTAAGTTAACCAAAGCTGGTGCCACTTTCCCTTATGGCAAAGACCCGGATGATCGCAATATCCGTATTGCCCCTTCAATGCCAAGCATCCAGGATGTTGAAATCGCTACCAAAATACTTGCTATTGCCACGAAAATTGCGACTTTAGAGCAGCATTAAACAAACACAACTTTCTAAAACACACCTAATCCATCATACCCTTTTCTTCGATCACACTTAATGCTTGAGAAACACTAAAGCCTCTTCTTATAAGATATTGAAGCCGCTTTTGTTTTTCCTTTGGTGTTGAAACATACATTGAGCACCTC
>NZ_QLIT01000044.1 GCF_003574485.1 Facilibium subflavum | reverse complement strand
TTATTTGATAGCTCTTGAGCAGTTTCAACTTTATTGGTGCTATATGCTATACATTTACTAGTGTTCAGCGCAGTCAATTTTTCAATTATAGTTGATATTTCTTTTTGAATGTCTTGTAAGTTTTGCTCAGCTAAGTTCATTATGGTCAAACTCATTAAGGTGAATACATTTAGTTGTATTATACCTTGGAGATTAATTCAACGGTAAAGAACTATTTACCCACAAATTCCGAATGCGCCCTTACAGTATTGGCTCATCAGTTGAATTTGATTGGTGTGGTGTTACAACTGCACACACCTTAAAGCAACAGGGTGAGTCACCGATTATTATCAACTCAAATCCTGAAACGGTATCAACGGATTATGATGAATCTGATCGCTTGTATTTTGAACAGCTTACCTTTGAGCGTGTACAGGATATTGCTGATTTTGAGCATCTCAAAGGGATTATTGTTTCAGTCGGTGGGCAAATTGCCAATAATCTTGTTATGCCTTTATACAAGGCAGGTTACCCAATTTTAGGGACATCACCTGAAAATATTAACCGTGCCGAGAATCGTGCCCTTTTTTCACGGATGTTAAATGACTTAGATGTCGACCAGCCACGCTGGCAATCAGTGACAACGCTTGAAAATGCCAAGGAGTTTGCAGAGAAAGTTGGCTATCCTATTTTAGTGCGCCCATCTTATGTATTATCAGGTGCTGCAATGAATGTGATATATTCAGAGGATGACTTAAAACAGTATTTAGAAGAAGCAACTTCTGTTTCGCCTGAGCATCCTGTGGTGATTTCAGATTTTATTAAAAATGCAAAAGAATTAGAAATGGATGGGGTTGCACAAAATGGCGATATTGTGATTTATGCCATCTCTGAGCATGTGGAGAATGCAGGTGTGCATTCAGGTGATGCCACAATTGTCCTGCCACCACAAAACCTGTATTTAGAAACGATTCGCCGTGCTAAACGAATCACGAAAAAAATCGTTAAAGAATTAAATATTTCAGGGCCATTTAATATTCAATTTATCGCCAAAGATAACAATTTGAAAGTCATTGAATGTAACCTTCGTGCTTCGCGCTCTTTTCCATTTGTCTCCAAGGTGACAGGGCATAATTTCATTGAGATTGCCACACAGGTGGTAATCGATAAATACACACCAAAGCGTTATAATACACTGGATTTGGATTATGTTGGTGTGAAGACCTCACAGTTTTCTTATAGCCGATTAAAAGGGGCAAATCCAGTGGCACATGTTGAGATGTCATCAACCGGTGAAGTTGGCTGTATTGGTGATGATTTGCTGGATGCATTTTATAAATCCTGGCAGGCCACAGAGATGTTTGTTAAGCGTAAGAAGATCTTACTATCCATCGGTGGTGATAAAAAACCAAAACTACTCCCAGAGATAAAACAATTAGCTGAGCAAGGCTGGGAGATTTATACGACAACCGGAACCCATGCCTATTTAGAAGACTTAGGCATCAAGACGATTCCTGTGTATAAAATAAGTGAAAATCAAACACCAAATGTGGAAGAGGTGATTTCAGAGCATCAGGTGGATTTAATCGTCAATATTCCAAGACGCCAGCAACTGGTCAGTGATGAGAACATCTCTGATGGATTTAAAATTCGACGTTTAGCCGTTGATCATCATATTCCATTGATTACCAATCTACAGATTGCAGAGTTAACCTTGCGCTCATTAGTGCAATTACATGATGCACCTGTAGAGGTGCGATCTTGGCGTGAGTTTATGGAGCTTGAGGCTTGATTACTTGTAAAGATGTTACGTTACAAAGGGGATTAAAAACACTTTTTTCTCAGGTTAGTTTCTCTATCTATAATCAGCAAAAAGTAGGTCTTGTTGGCCAAAATGGCAGTGGAAAAACATCACTTTTTGGCCTGATAGCTGGCAAGCTTCAAAGCGATACAGGCTATATTGAAATTGCTAAGGGTACGCGAATTGTTACCGTCAAACAGGAAGTTGATAGTGATTTTCTGGATGAAAATGTCATCGATTATGTGATCAAAGGACATGTACAGTTAGATGAAATAAAAACCCAAATGGATGCGGCATTTGCTTGTGAAGATTATACCTTGCATGCAAGTCTGCATGAAACATTTGAAAGCTTAGGCGGCTATCAGGTTGAATCAAAAGCCGCACAATTATTAGATGGCCTTGGATTTTCTCAAAGCCAGTTCTATCAACCGGTTAAAAGCCTCTCTGGTGGATGGCGGATTCGGTTGAATTTAGCCCAGGCATTATTACAACCGGCAGATTTATTGCTTTTAGATGAACCAACAAACCACTTGGATTTGGATGCTGTTTTATGGCTTGAGAAATATCTGCAGCAATATGATGGGGCAATTGTACTTATTTCACATGACCGTATTTTTCTTGATAATGTTGTCACACGTATTTTACATATTGAAAATCAAACAATAAGTAGCTTTACTGGCAATTATTCATCATTTGAAAAGCAATATCATGAACAAAGAGCCTTACAACAGAAAACCTATGAAAAGCAACAGGATAAAATTGCACATCTTGAGCAGTTTATCAATCGCTTTAAAGCCAAAGCATCAAAGGCAAAACAGGCACAATCACGTGTGAAAATGCTTGAGAGGATGCAGAAAATAGAAGCCGTAAGTGACCAAAGTCAGTTTCATTTTTCATTTATTAAAAATACACGTTTGCCAACAGGGGCATTGTTGCAATTAGATCACGCTTTTTTAGGTTATCAGCAAAATCAAGCGATATTAAAAGATGTCTCAAAAATGGTGTTTTCACAAATGCGAGTCGGGCTTTTGGGGAAAAATGGCGCAGGAAAATCGACACTGATTAAATCTTTAGTTGGTGAGATTTCTTTGTTATCTGGTCAGATAAAACAGCACCCAGATCTTCGTATTGGTTATTTTGCACAGCACTCCTTGGATGCATTGGATATGTCAGCTTCAGCGATAACACAACTTCAGCGTTTGGATTCAAAGCTTACCGAAGAAGAGGCGCGAAAATTTCTAGGACGTTTTCAGTTTAGAAATGAGATGGCCTTTAATACAATTAAAAACTTTTCAGGTGGTGAAAAGGCAAGGCTTGCCTTGGCATTTATTGTCTACCAGGCTCCTAATTTTTTATTATTAGATGAGCCAACAAACCATTTGGATATTAATATGCGAGAGGCTTTAGCATTTGCTTTGCAGTCATTTGATGGTGCTTTATTACTGATTTCACATGATCGTTATTTATTAGAAAGTACGGTTGATGAGTATTGGCTGGTTGATCAAGGCAAGGTAGCAGATTTTAATGGGGATCTTAATGATTATTATCAATACATGTTGGCACAGAATAAGGCCCTAAAGCAAAATACATCACCGCCTGATAAAGCCTTTGATACTAATAAAAAGCAAGACAGACAGGAACGGGCCAAACAACGCCAGGCTTTACAGCCTTTGCGAAATCGATTAAAAAAGCTGGAAAGCCAAATCAATACTTTACAACAGGATTTGCAACAACTTGCTGAATTATTGCAGGATGAGGCTTTATATCAGGATAAGGATAAACTCAATCAAAGCATACAACAGCAAGCACAAAAGCAACAGCAATTAGATGCCTTAGAAGGTGAGTGGCTGGCGGTTTGTGAGCAGATAGAAACGATGTGATAAACTGCTTTTGGATTGTAAAATGCAGATTTTGTCGATAAACTGGGTTACCTTTTATGTGAAATTTGTAGAAAAATGAGTTTATACGCAGGTATTGAAGCAGGTGGTACCAAGTTTATTTGTGGTGTTGCCAAAGATGATGGACAGATTATTGATAAGGTTCAATTTCCAACAACAGTCCCTGAAGAAACGCTGGACAAGGTCGTTGAGTTCTTTAAAAAGTATAATGACATTCGTGCATTAGGTATTGGTGCTTTTGGCCCGGTTTGTCTTGATAGAAAAAGCCCCTATTATGGCTGTGTGATGAAAACACCCAAAATTGCCTGGCAACATTATAATATGTTGGCTTATTTGCAGCCATTTTTCCCTGAAATCCCTATTGGTTTTGATACCGATGTAAACGTTGCTGCTTTAGGTGAGCAAAAGTGGGGTGCAGCACAGGGGTTGACTGATATTCTATATATCACGGTAGGCACGGGTATCGGAGGTGGTGTAATTGCGAACAATCGTATGTTACATGGTTTAACACATCCAGAAGTCGGTCATATCCGCGTCAAAAAAAGTCCGAATGAAATAGAAGGGTTTGATGGTGTTTGTGCAATACACCAAAATTGTTTGGAGGGGATGGCTTCTGGGCCTGCATTAAATACGCGCTTTAAGGTTGAAAGCTGCAGTCATCTGCCAAAAGATCACATTGCCTGGGAAATTGCATCAGATTATTTAGCGCAAGCACTCGTGAATTACGTTTTAATTCTCTCACCACAAAAAATTATTATGGGTGGTGGTGTCATGAAACAGACACAACTGTTTTCAATGATTCAAAAGAAACTACAAGTCATGCTTAATGGTTATGTCAGCCATGCTTTATTAGAAGCAGATATCGATCAGCTTATCGTTCCACCGGCCTTAGGTGGTGATGCTGGTTTAAAGGGTGCTATTGCTTTGGCAATGCAGTCTTTAAAATGTGAAACAACGACGCATGCGCATTAAGCGAGGTAAAAAGTATAGAAAGTCTGTAAAATAACGTACGATGTGTATATACTCTCAGGCATGTGAGTTTTAATGCGTGTTACACTGATGAGGTATATAGGTTATTTTCTGTTAATCATAATTTTTGTCATCATTTGTATTTTATCCATTTTAAATGCGCAAACGGTTCAGTTTAATTATATGTTTGGTGCCTTTAGTTTACCTTTAATTATATTATTGTTATTCACTTTTATTATCGGGTTATTAATTGGTGCATTATTAGTTGTATTCACACGTATGCGAAAAAGACACAAACATAAAGGTATATCATGATTGTTTTAGGCATTGAGACCTCGTGTGATGAAACAGGTGTAGCGATTTATGATGGTAAAAATGGCAGGCTTTTATCCAATGCATTATATAGCCAGATTGACCTGCATGCGCAATATGGTGGTGTTGTCCCAGAGCTTGCTTCACGCGATCATGTGGCTAAATTAAAACCACTAGTTTATGAGGCTTTAGCCGAAGCAAAAATCACACTTAAAGAGATTGATGCCATTGCCTATACGGCAATGCCAGGGTTAGTCGGTGCATTAATGGTAGGGGCAGCTTTTGCCAAAGCGTTAGCCTATATGTTAGATATTCCAAGTGTTGCCATTCATCATATGGAAGGGCATTTATTGGCACCTTTGTTATCAGAAGGTGAAAAACCAGATTATCCTTATGTCGCATTATTGGTGTCAGGCGGCCATACGCAGTTGATTGAGGTGGATGGATTTGGTCAATATAAGCTTTTAGGAGAATCGATTGACGATGCAGCAGGAGAGGCCTTCGATAAAACCGCTAAATTATTGGGTTTACCTTACCCTGGTGGGCCACATCTGGCAAAATTAGCAGAGAAAGGCAAACCTGATCAGTTTGAATTACCGCGTCCCATGTGTGACCGCCCAGGGTTGGATTTTAGTTTTAGCGGATTAAAAACAGCTGTATTAAACACATGGCAGCAGAGTGATCAGTCTGATCAAACAAAGGCAGATATTGCCAATGCATTTCAACAAGCCGTTGTTGATACCATTGTTATTAAATGTAAGCGTGCATTAAAACAAAGTAAAGTAAAAAATCTTGTTGTTGCCGGTGGGGTCAGTGCAAATAAGCATTTGCGAGAAAAGCTGCAGCAACTGGCAGATAAAAACAGCTGGCGAGTTTTTTACCCCCCAATGGCCTATTGCACTGATAATGGTGCGATGATTGCGATTGCTGGCGCTTATCGCTTGCAACATGGCTTTGTTGATCAGGATATGTCAATAGAAGTGAAACCAAGAGCACCGTTAAATCACACATAAAGATGTCTTTGGTGTAATTTTGCTTTTATGCCTGGCAGTTTAACAGTGATATCAATTGGCACAACTTTAAACAAAACAGACAGTCTGTAACGCACCATTTAAGGGGCTTTCAAATGGATTTTTAACGCCTTAAACAAGATAAGATCAAACACGTAGTTATAAATTGCCGTATATGCCATAAAAAAGCATAAAAAGCTTATATCAAGCAAAAAGGCTTGTGTCAGACTTAAGCCAAGAAAGACTGCAATCGTAGGAATAATGAGCATCATAAGAGAGACCTGAAATAATGTGGTGTGTATCACACGGCAAGTGATACTGCGTTTTATACGATCTTGATCAAATTTTTTCTCGACTTGATCAAATATATAATTGAATAAAAAGTTCCATAGTGAAGCAATAAGGGAGGTGGTAATTGTCATCGAAAACATATAATCAAGCTGTTGATGCATAACCCATGCAACAACAGGTGTCAATATTAAAAGAGCAATTGCTTCAAAGAATACAATATGCATAATGCGTTGGCGTAATGAAAGCCCGTTAAAGTGTTGTGACATGTTTTTTATTCCTTTGGTTTATCGGGTTTGGTTATTTTCTTGTTTGGTATTATATGAAGCTACGCTGATACAAGGTATACAAAAAGTTGCAAATTGATTTACAATTATGTAAAACAAACTGGGTAGTTGTGTAAATCGTATGAGGCGTAAAATGGTTTCTTTTGATGATTTGGCATTTTTCTATATTGTTGCTGAAAAAGGCTCTTTTTTAAGGGCATCTGAGTATACAAATGTAAGTCATGTAACGCTTCAGCGGCGTATTAGCGCACTTGAACAAAGTTTAGGGAAAAAGCTTTTTATCCGCTCAACAACGGGGCTTAATAAAACGGCATTTGCAAATGAGCTAATTACCAACACAAAAAACTATTATGATGAACTAACACAATATTTTAAAAAATTTGAAGTCATAGAGGAAAGTATTACTGAAAATAAACCGATTAAATTATTTTTATCCTCTGGGATGTCCTATTTCTTTCTTGATGCAATTTATCCAAAACTTATAGATAAAATGGATTTGAAAATTGAAATTACGACGTATACAAGTAAATTTATGGAGCTTAACATTGATCAGATGCGTTCGATGATTAATGAGTATGACTGTATATTTATTGAAGGGGATTATCAGCATATTATCACTGATACACGGTGGTCAGTTGTTTCCCAAAAAAGTGGTGTATTTCAGTTTTTTGCTTCACAAGCATATTTGGAAAAGCATGGCGAAATCAATAGCCTTTCCGACTTAAAAAAACATAACTCTCTTTACCTTAATACCGGGTTTAAAGAATACCTTGAGGTGTTTGAAAAAAGCCCGCTAGCAAAAGAAAGCGCACAGGATAAAAAGCAGATCATCCAGGTTCAGGGAAATTTTTCATCAGATATTATCGAGCACTTACTGGATTTGATTTCACGCGATTATGGTGTGGGTATGTTGCCAGATTTTTATATTAACTCAGCCCTTAAAAAGCCATTAAAACAGGTGCTTCCTCGTTATTATGGAAAAATGCACCAGGTTTTTTGCTTAAAAAATACGCTATCCAATAACCCGCAGATAAATAGATTTGTAAAGATATTTAAAGAAGCAATTGCGGAGATTTAATCAAGCCATTTGCGGGCCAAAGACTTCATAGTTAATTTGTTGTGCTGGTACTTGCCAGTGATGCAATGTTTGTTGCACCATCTGCATAAAGCTTTGTGGTCCGCAGAAGTAATAATCGCAGTCATTGCCTGGTAGTATGTGATGTAGCCAATCCATATCTATGCGTCCAGTTTTATGCATGGTTTGGTGCTGAATATCTTTTTCAAGTGGTTGGCTATAGCTATAAAAAATATGTAAATTAGGGTATTTTAATGCTAGCCGATCAATATCAGTACGCATAGCATGGCTTTGGCTGTTATTTGTTGCATGTATAAAATATATGGGTTTAGTTGGATTCTGTTCGAGCAAAAAGCTAAGCATACTAAGCATTGGCGTTAATCCAACGCCAGCAGACAGTAATACAACAGGCTTATCATTGTCTTTAAGATAAAAATTGCCAGTTGGTGCACTTAGATGAATACTGTCTTGTAGTTGTATTTCCTCGTGCAGATAATTTGATACAATACCACAAGGTGTATTCTCTTTTTTCACTGAAATACGGTAGTATTTGTCATTTGGTACAGAGGAAATGCTGTATTGTCTTTTATATTGCCCTTGTGGGATATCAAGTGAGATAGTAATGTATTGTCCGGGCAAATGCTTTGCGATGGATTTTTGATCCTTTGGCACCAGATAGAACGAGGTAATACAATCGCTTTCAACAACTTTATCAGATACGATAAATTCGCGAAAGCCTGGCCAGCCGCCTGCTTGGTCCTTTTGTTGTTTATAAAGGATGTGCTCGCGTGCGATTAGTATATCAGCTAAAAACTGGTAAGCACTTTGCCAGGCATCTAAAATCTCTTGACCAGGTGCTAAGACCTGATCAATTGCGGCTAACAAGTATTTGCCAACAATGGGGTAGTGCTCAGCTTTGATTTGACTGGCAACGTGTTTTGCTGCCATTACTTCAACAGCATCGGTCAAAGCTGAGAGGTTATCGATGTTCTGTGCATAGGCATAAACTGCATTAGCAAGTGCTTTGGGTTGTAGTCCTGAGCGTTGATGCGAGATATTAAACATTTTTTTAATTTCAGGTTCATTTGATAGCATATTGTGATACATGCAATTAGTAATTTCCAAGCCCTTTTCAGCAAGAGCAGGTGCGGTAGATTTAACAATTTGAATGGTTTTATTGCTAAGCATTTATTGACTCCTTTTGTAAATATGCATTTAATATACATATTTACAAAACACACTGTCAAGGACATAGTAAGCAATATTGAAACGATTTTTTGGCGTTCATATCTTCGATGCAGTTAACTACATTTACAGATTATTCTCTACGTGTTTTAATTTATTTAGGCCTGCATAACACCAGGCTTTGCACGTCAAAGGAAATTGCTACATTTCATCATATCTCGCTTAATCATATTGTTAAAGTTGTGCATAACTTGTCTAAATATGGTTTCATTGAAAGTATTAAAGGAAAAAATGGTGGGATTAAGCTTGCATTAGCACCTGATAAAATTAATTTAGGTCAGACGATAAGACAGCTTGAACCAAATTTTTATATCGCAGAATGTTTTAATCAAGAAAAATCCAGCTGCGCTTTATTGCCGGCTTGTAAGTTAAAAGGGATGCTTGGCCAGGCATTGAGTGCATTTTTTAATGAATTAGATCAATATACTTTAGCAGATGTACTATAAAATGACTGCTTAGTATTTGCCAGATGATATACTACATAGAAACTTATGTAACAGATTGAGTATCGATGAAATTAAAACGACCAGAGGTTTTTGTCAAAGAGGATTTATTTTATTATCAAATGCCGGTAAGGGCGCTTGATATGAATATGGGAAACCATGTGAGTAATGATCTGTACATGGTCTATATTACTGAAACAATTTCGCAATTTTTAATGTCGCACGGCTATCGTTTGAATAATATTCAAGGTCAATGCCTGGTATTCAAAAATATCGTACTTTCCTTTAAGCGTGAAATCGTTTACCCGGATAGTATTAACATCATGTTATCTGTCAGCCATGTCAGTAAACTGCAATTAACGTTTTATGCTGAAATAAAAAACGATGAAAATATCATCTGCGCTTTATCACAAATTGATTGTGCTTTTATCAACCCGCAAATACGCAGGCCTGTTAAAGTGCCAGATGGTTTGCAGTTCATTAATCAGGCAGAAACAGGTTAATCAGATCATTTAAGAAAGTGCGTCCTAGTACCTTTTCCATTT
>NZ_QLIT01000043.1 GCF_003574485.1 Facilibium subflavum | reverse complement strand
TAGGATGCATCTTCTTCAAGGTGAAAAAACAGGTATTTATTTTATTGATTCCACACCCATTAAAGTCTGTCATATAAAGCGCGAGAAACAGCATAAAGTTTTTGATGGGTTAGCAAAGAAATCAAAATCAACCACGGGCTGGTTCTTTGGGTTTAAGCTTCATTTAGTGATCAATGATAAAGGTGAGATTATGGCTTTTAAAGTCACTGAAGCAACAACAGATGATCGTGTGCCTGTTGAGGATTTAACCCAAGGGCTTATTGGCAAATTGATTGGCGATAAAGGCTATATTAAAGGCGCATTATCTGAGGCTTTATTGTCACGTGGATTACAAGTGGTGACACGGGTGAAAAAGAAGATGAAAAAAGGTTTGATTTCTTTACTGGACAAAGCACTTTTGAGAAAGCGGGCAATTATTGAGTCTGTCAATGATCAGCTTAAGAATATTAGTCAAATCGAGCATACGAGACATCGTTCAATTTGGAACTTTATGACAAATTTATTGTGTGGCCTTATTGCCTATTGTTTTCAGCCAAAAAAGCCAAGTTTAC
>NZ_QLIT01000042.1 GCF_003574485.1 Facilibium subflavum | reverse complement strand
GTGTCAAAGTCGGGATATAAACAACAAAAGTAATACCAAGCCCAACACATAACATAACCGCATAAAATACCATTTTCATAAACGTCGTATTATTTGTATACATATTATCTCCTTGTCATAAATTCAGCTACTACTTCTAGTGTAGTCAAAAAAGGTTAATTCACTGAATCAGAAGAAAAACAATAAAATAAAAATAGGCTTGAAGCATTAGATGCTATAATCACTCACCGATAGTTTTGTTGTCTCTTTTGTTGACTTACAAAACGTCTCTTTGATAAAAAATAATGAAATCACAACAGCAAGCAACATCAATGCAATAATGACGACAAACGCGCTTTGATAATCACCAATAGAAAGATTTTTATTCTGTGAAACCATCGATAATATCCAGCCAATAAATGGCGCATTTAATGAGGTCACTAACATGATCATACCATTATTTAAACCTAGCCCTGCGGCAAGGTAGTTATGATTACACTGCTCTGCCATAATCGCAAAACCAATACTTTGACCACTGGCACCAACACCTAGAAGGAAAAAAGCCAGAATAATCACAACGATATTGATTGGGAAATAGATAATAAAAACAGCCGCAATAAGACAACTAAATGCCGCTAGAACCATCACATTTTTGCGCTTGCTGGTAAGATCTGAGACAAAACCCAAAAGTGGGCAGCCTATCGCATAACCAAGCCATGCAACTGTAATCATATAAGAAGCAGTTGATGAGGTGTAGCCATGCAGCATTAAAAATGCTTTACCACTATTTTCTGAAAGATATTCAATTGTAAAATAAACACAGGCTGAAAACACTGCAATCAACCATACTTGAGGCTGCTTGAGTAAATTATATAAATTTTGTGTTACGGGCTTTGGTTTCTTTAGAATACGGAAACTACCCGTATAATCCGTATTGTTGCGAACAATTAATAGCACGATTAATGCCAGCGCAACACCAATGCCGCCCAGGGCATAAAAGATATAACGCCACTGTATTGCCGCGTTACCTGATAGCGAATCCAAAGGACCTGCAGCAAGCATCGGCCCCATGGTGCCAATAAATTGTGACAAACCGATAAAAAGACCGATATTCTTTCTTGGCATCCAATCATACACCGCCACCAAAAGACAGACAAAACCAAAGGAAGAGCCAAACCCCATCAACACGCGAAAGATAACAGCAGACTCAAAAGCCCTGGTAAATCCAAACCCGGCCACCGCAATCGCACAGATAAACACAGCTGATGCGAGCGTTTTTTTCAACCCAAAACGATCAACGATAACCCCAACTGGAATCTGCATAATCCCATAAATAAGCTGATATGCCGTTGAGCTTAAGATCGCAAAAGTAACAAGATTTAAGTGCAAATCATAAGTAATCGGGTGCTCAAAGGTGCCTAAAATAGTTCTCAGTAAAAACTCGTACATGAAAAATACAGCACATACCACCCAAATAATCGTCCCTATTAGGGACATTTTCTGATTTTGACTCATCGGCTATTCTTCCGCATCTGGTTTGAGATCTTCCCACTCTTCAAGCGCGGCTTCTGCCCTTTCATTGTCAACAAAAGACGCTACCTTAAAAATGGAAGCACCTTCTTGAATTAACGGTGCACGATTGATACCAACGACAACACCATCAAGCTTTGATTTCACAATCGTTGCATTCTCATTGCTAAAAGGATCCGATAACCGGCCTATTTTATCCCCGGTTTTAATCGACTCACCTAATGACACATCGGTATGCAAGACACCTGATGAAGGCGAACTGAGCCAATCTTCATCCTTAGAAAAAACAGGCGAGACTTTATCCTCAATCTCTCCTTCAAGCATTTGCAATTTACGCATCACATTAATAATCCCTTCTAAACCAATTTGGATCGACTCCTGATCAAAGCGCATCGCCTCTCCTGCCTCATATACCAATAAAGGAATGCTTAAGTTCTCCGTTGTCTGCCTAAGCTTGCTTGAACCTGTTTCAACCTCAGTGATCACAGGTGCCTGAAAGGCCTTAGCAAGTTTTCTTGCCTGGGTATCATCAAAGTTACAATAGACATGCGGTAGGATTTGATGATTTAAAGATCCTGTCTGTAATTCAATACAGTAATCAACCTTTTTTAAAATCTCTTCTGTGAAAATATACGCAATTCGCTCACTGAAATTGCCATGTTCATCACCTGGAAAACTATCACTGATCGATGCCCCACCAGGTGAGATTTTAGGATAATGTGTGAGCCCATAAACATTTAACGCAGGCACGGTAATCAATGTACCGTGCAAATCATTGGCTGAGATAGAATCAAACAACTGGTTGACAATTTCAAGCCCATTAAATTCATTACCATCTAGCATCGCAAATGCCAACAGGCATGGCCCATCTTGTTTGCCATTAATCACCTTAATCGGCATATACATGGGTGAACATGAATATTGTTCAGGCAAGGGTAAAGCAAGCGTTGCTTTTTCTCCTGAATGTACATTAACATCACATATTTTCAAATTTGCGTTTCTCATTAGATATCCATTTACTGTTTACTTTGATTGATTATTCATACAAACACCAACTGATTATTCCAATTCTACAAACTTATTGCCAGGTTGTTTTTAAATTTTTTTACTCAAAGCATTTATAAAAATGATATGCTCAGGCAATATTTTGCCAATAAGACGCCTGAGCGCTGCTACACACAAATGTCTGTTTGTTTTGCGATCAGCTGTTGAAAGCATGAGATTAACCAATGAATCTCTTGGACTGTATTGTAATACGCAAAACCCACTCTTACAACACCATTTTTTGGCATAAGCTTTAACTTCTGTACAAACTCAGGAACATAAAAATGGCCATGCCCAATAAAAACACCCTTGCTGGCAAGTGCCTTTGCTACTTGTGCTGAGTCCATCTCTAGAAATTCCAATGCAAACGTTGGTGTTCGATTATCCAATTGGTTGATCTGATCAATACCATGAATCTTAATCTCAGGAATCTCTTTTAATGCGGTTATAAACGTTTTTTTCAACGTTGTTTCATGCGTTTGGATCACCTTAATGCTTTGCTTTAAGCTTTGTGCTAATGTCGTCTTTTTTGCTGTGACAAGTGATGCTTTATGTAAAATAGCAGCATAAAGCCCAGCTACGGCTTCAAAGTTCTGTGTGCCTGTTTCTAAACAATAAGGAAAAGCATCAGGTGCTGGCCTTATTTTATAAGGTTTTATGTGTGCCATTGTCGCCTTTTTCGCATATAAAATGCCAATATGCGGCCCACAAAATTTATACGCCGAACACACAAGCCAGTCACATTCTAATGCTTGCACATCTACTTTATGATGGGCAATAAAATGCACAGCATCAATAAAAACACGTACATCATATTTTTTTGCCAGATCCATTACGCTTGAGATATTTGTAATACTGCCACAGATATTTGAGGCCATGGTTAGTGCCATAAACCGCACTTTCCCAGTATGTAGGTATTGCTCAAGTACATCCAGATCAAGCTGATAGGTATACGTATCAAAAGGTAGCATTTTAACACATGCACCTCTTTCTTTTGCGCCAATCACCCAAGGTGAAATATTTGCATCATGATCAAGCTCGGTGACAATAATTTCATCACCAGGCTGCCAGGTATTCATAATTGCACGGCTTAAAGCAAAAGTAATCGATGTCATGTTCTGCCCAAAACTTATTTCATCCTCATATTCTGCATTAATGAGTGCTTTAACAGCTTGTCGTGCCAATAATAACTGCTTTGTTGTCGCAATGCTTGTTGGATAAAATCCGCCCAGATTAGCAACACCTTGCTGCATAAACTCGCTTATTGCCTGGATCACCGCATTTGGTATCTGTGTTCCACCTGGACCATCAAGAAACACGGCCTGCTGGCCATTATATAATTTTGATAATGCAGGGAAATCCTGTCGTATTTTTTCCACATCAAACATAAATCCCCCTGTTATTGTTTTTTCGCTTTTTGTAAGGTAATCACAAACACATCCCGCCAGCCTTTCCCTGGAATAACCGGAACAATCGCAGAGGCATAGTGGGCATACTTTTTATCATCAAACAATATATGCGATCTGTCTTTGACATCAACCAGTACCGAATTACCACCACTGACATTATTAAGGTTAGCACAAAGCACACACACATAATCAAATCCATCCTGATGTATTCCCTCTGGTGCGGGCTTTCCCGTTATTTCATCGGTGGTTTCAATTCGAATCTGATGAATCCCAAAATGATAGTTCCCCTTTGGAATTAATGGATAAATATGTGAGCGAATAATATTATCCGCCACATACTGTGCTACGGGCATTTCAATCAAAGGGAAATGGCGATCAATTCCACCTTGATACTTATTTAACTTCTGTGACTGATGAAAAACCTCACCATGTGGGCTAACGCTAACCTTATTATTATTCACATCACCCACACTAAAGGCACGATAACGGTAATTATCACCTTGTTTCATGTTGGGATCACGCTTTAAATCTAAAAAGCTCTGTTTGATCGCATTTGGCAGTTGACTTACTTCTTTGACAAAATACATATTTCCCCTTAATCCTTGGACTTCTAGCTTCCCAAACTACAATAATAAGATAATATGGAAGGCAAAAAATTAAACACCCCGTAATAAATATACAAATTTAATGATATTTGCAAGAAGGTTATAAAAGATTATTAACATATCACATTATCTAGTAGCACTTCAAATTCATAAGACCCTAGAAATTTCACCGATAGCATTTTTTTAAGCGTTTGAACATTCTCTGACAAAACCTGCATATCTGGATCAATGCAATTGGCAATCCAGCCAATACAGGGAATATCGCTTTGCTGCAAAGACTTTGCCGTTAATAAGGCATGATTAATACAGCCAAGCTTCATACCAACAACCATAATTACCGGAATATTAAGCGCTTTGAAAACTTCATCATAGCCTTGCTGATGATTCAATGGTGTTAAAAGCCCACCTGCACCTTCAATCAGTGTAATATCAGCATTAACTTGCGCCAGTGTTGATTGGATCAGCTTAGTGACTTTCGCAACATTTAAATCATCATTGATCTCGCTGGCAGCAATATGTGGTGCAATTGCCGGTTGATAAACAACAGGGTTAATAAGTTTATAGTCAAGCTTCACTGACGCTGATTGCTGTATCGCTAATGCATCTTCATTCACCCACTGATTGCCTTTCAAAAAGGCGCCCGAGGCAATTGGCTTTAAACCACAGCTTAAAAACCCTGCGCTATTTAACTGTTGCAAGAGTTTAACGGTCACATACGTCTTACCAACTTCGGTGTCCGTGCCGATAATTCCCACTGTTTGATATTTGACAATTTCTTCTAGTACCATGATTATTCCTTTGTTCTTTATAGCAACGCTTACTCTAAATTACTTTACAATACGCCACTTTCATCTTCTGGGCGGTTTATAAACGGTATATAAGCCAATCTGGTAGCTCAATTCAGCTGGTGCATTCGCCTTTATATATGATTTAATCTTTGACAGATTTGGCTGGCGCTTACCAAGATAGCAATTCACGCCAGTTTGTTTAATGTGTTTTAATTGCGCTCTTGCGGTAGCAAACGATAATTGATAGTACTTTTTTTCAGCAGATTGAATGACAAACCCCAATTCTGCTAAGAATTGTTTAATTGTTTCATGTGTATAAAAATCATTGATGCGAAAATGTGACGATAATTCAGTAAATGTACCAGCAAGTGGCATTGAAAAACACAAATGCCCATTATCTGCAAGCTTATCTGCCAACTGCTTTAATAAGGCATTGAAATCACGTGACCACTGCAATGACATATTCGCAAAAATCAATTGGTATTTTTTTTGTAATTGATGAAGTTCATAATCAAAATCCAGACAATAAAAATGTGCATTTACCTTCTGATAAGTAGGATCTTGTAAGTATTTTTTTGCCACACTGATACATAAATCAGCGCAGTCAACGGCATCAATAGATGATGCCTTTAACGCTTTTAAAAGTCTGAAACTAAGCCTGCCATCGCCACAGCCCAGTTCTAATATTGTGCTATTATTAAACGCTTTTGGTGATAATTTTTGTAAAAGTAAATCAAACACTGATTGCTGCACATGTGCTTCAACTGGGTAACTTTTAAGGGACTGATTGAATCGCTTTGCAATGGTTTGCATCATTCGTACTTATCTGCTTCTTGTAAAATGGATAAATGGCTGTGATCTTTTAAAAAAATAGTTGGCGCTAAAGCCTGTAAATAATCTTTATCAACCACAACATCATCGCTACCTGCAATAATACTGGCATGACTGGTATTTAACAATTTTTCAATCTCTTTTGGATCAGACTTAAATGCCATCATCCAGGTAAGATGATGATGCCAATGCCGATATTGGTTGTTATCTTTTAGTTGTATATGTGGATTAAAAGTATCGACCAACTCATCAACAGGTTGAGGATAACAAGCCAAAGTTAAAAATTTATGTATAAGCTTATCAGCTGCCAGTTCAAATTGTCGCACAAAGCTTTGCTTTTTTGCCTCAGGCATGTTTAATTTCAAAGGTGGCGCATAAAGATAGAGTTTATTAACCGGCATTTGGGTTTTCTGTAATAGCCTTATTACCCAAAGAGCTGATAGCGACCAGGCGTGAATTGTGCTGTTTGGCGGAATATTACTTCTTAATGCATCAACAACCTGGTCTTCATCACCACAGGAGAAATCGGGTAAATCAATTAATCTATGGGATTGATGATCAGCTATATAATCCTGCCAAATACTTGCACCAAAACCCCAACCAGGCAGGAAAATTTGTTGATGGGGCGCTTGTACTGAATGTTGTAATGTATGTCGAGTAGACATCTCTGTTTCTCCTATTTATAATTTAAATTTTAAACATAATGTGAGAAAGCATGATGCCCCTCACAGAACCGTACTTGTAGATTTCCCACATACGGCTCTTCAATTTAACTCACTGAACCTGTTAAAGTATAAAAATCATGTGTTATCCGTGGTTGCGGTCC
>NZ_QLIT01000041.1 GCF_003574485.1 Facilibium subflavum | reverse complement strand
GATGCACGCAGAATTGAGCGGGCACTCTCAAACAGGTTTAACAAGTATAATCTACAGCTGCACCCAGAAAAGAGTCGGAATATTAGCTTTGGCAGGTACGAGAGGCTCAATGCGTCAAATACAGGTCGAAGAGCCAATACTTTCGATTTTCTAGGTTTTACGCATTATTGTGATAAGACAAGAAAGGGTTACTTTAAGCTGGGTCGGAAAACAAGTGCTAAGAAGTTTAGAGCGAAGTGTAAAGAGTTAAACACCTGGTTTAAAGCTATTAGGAACTTGCTCCCGACGAGGCAGTGGTGGAAAACACTCAAAGCTAAGCTAAGAGGGCATTTTGAATACTATGGCGTGAGCGGGAATTTCCCAGCGATCGCAAGTTATTACTCAATTGCCAAGAGGCTGGCAAAGAAATGGTTAAATCGAAGAAGCCAAAAGCGGAAATTAAGTTGGGAGAAGTTCAACAAATATATTGAACGCTATCCACTACCGCAACCACGGATAACACATGATTTTTATACTTTAACAGGTTCAGTGAGTTAAATTGAAGAGCCGTATGTGGGAAATCTACAAGTACGGTTCTGTGAGGGGCATCATGCTTTCTCACATTATGTTTAAAATTTAAATTATAAATAGGAGAAACAGAGATGTCTACTCGA
>NZ_QLIT01000040.1 GCF_003574485.1 Facilibium subflavum | reverse complement strand
GAGACGGAGGATGCACGCAGAATTGAGCGGGCACTCTCAAACAGGTTTAACAGGTATGATCTACAGCTGCACCCAGAAAAGAGTCGGAATATTAGCTTTGGCAGGTACGAGAGGCTCAATGCGTCAAATACAGGTCGAAGAGCCAATACTTTCGATTTCCTAGGTTTTACGCATTATTGTGATAAGACAAGAAAGGGTTACTTTAAACTGGGGCGTAAAACAAGTGCTAAGAAGTTTAGAGCGAAGTGTAAAGATTTAAACACTTGGTTTAAGGCTATTAGGAATTTGCTCCCGACGAGGCAGTGGTGGAAAACACTCAAAGCTAAGCTAAGAGGGCATTTTGAATACTATGGCGTGAGCGGGAATTTTCCTGCAATCGCAAAATATTACTCAATTGCCAAAAGATTGGCAAAGAAGTGGTTAAATCGAAGAAGCCAGAAGCGGAAAATGAGTTGGGAGAAGTTCAACAAATATATTGAACGTTACCCACTACCGCAGCCACGAATCACACATGATTTTTATACTTTAACAGGTTCAGTGAGTTAAGTTGAAGAGCCGTATGTGGGAAATCTACAAGTACGGTTCTGTGAGGGGCATCATGCTTTCTCACATTATGTTTAAAATTTAAATTATAAATAGGAGAAACAGAGATGTCT
>NZ_QLIT01000039.1 GCF_003574485.1 Facilibium subflavum | reverse complement strand
AATAAGAGACTTTAAGCTTTGTCTTAAAATTTTAAACCGACCGCTACAGGAGCTACTCAAATGAGAAAATCATCGTGTACAGAGAGAATCAACACAATAAAACGAGAAAAGGTGTAGTGATGGAAGTGTTTAAAGAGAAAATAGCACAGCTTTGGCATCAATATGATGATGGATTATTAAACGTTGCTTTGATGAATCTTGATGAAGTAAAAAGAGAACCTTTAGCTGATTGGCAGATAAAAAAGCTTGAAGCGGTAATTGAACGTTTTAAATCTCTTGAGTATACAGATGCTCGCGCAGAGGCTTTATTAAAGCTTTGTGACTGTCTTGACCCTTTGGTGATGTTATATGCTTTTCATTCCCTACGCCAGCATAACGAAGATTTTATTCAGCCATTGATGAGATATATTAATGAAAATCAGCACCAAACATTTGTTGCAAGATTCAAAAAGCGTAATATCGCCTTTGAGAAAATGCAGATTTTAAGCCAGGTTTTTAATAATCGAATAATGGAGGAAATCCAGATTTGCATTGAATGAGTTTACTTATTTTTTTACCATTCACAGCTATGGCTTCGCTCAAAGCTTTGTTGATGTTGATTAAAAAAAGCAAGGTTGTCTTTTTGTGGTGGTAAAGTGACACTTTTTGTTTCATTGTTTTCATTAGACTGATTTTGGAAAAAAATTTTATTATTGCTGATGTCGTTTTTAGATGTAAATTCCTGTTCTTTCTCTTTGTAGGGAAATAGTTTTACACAGCCGCTTCCCCAAACAATTGTGCCGGCGATAAAGGCAAAAATCTCAGTAATCGTTGTAAAAGCTTGACCAAAGTCAGCGGATAATTGCTCGGCGGTTGCCAACAAGCATGCAGAGGTTGTTATAGCACAGATGAAGCTCAACATAATATTCATTAAATTCATTTTATTATTTTCCCAGTAGTCTTTAATATTCTGTGTAAGGCTTCTAGCTGCAGTTAATGGATGGCTAAAGCCTTTCAGGGTTTCATATGTTGCATTACTAAATAATAAAAGCCCTGGAATATTCATTGGAATAAGTCCCCACTTAATGAGTTGATTGGCAGTGCCAGGTTTATCTTTGGAAATCATTGCCTGATAGGTTGTGGGTAACTCAAAACAAAAAGACACAAAAAATGCAAATGCAGCTAAAAGTGCTGTTTGAGAAGATAAGTTTCTAAGTGATGTTTTTTGTGCTTTTATTGCCAGGTCAAATGTCTCCACCATAATAGGCCCCATTGTAGCAATGCCTGCAAATATACCACTTGTAACGCTTATTCCACGGTTGATCAGCTGGTCTTTGCTACTTAGAACCAAGAAAGTATCAGCAATACCACCTAAAATAGCTGAAAGCGTTGCAAATATGAGAGGCTTGACTTTCGGCATTCTGCCTTCAAATGACTTTTGTAGCTGTAATAACCGAAGCTGTTGAAAAGCTTCACGCCAGCCAGCATAGTTAAACAAAGTAAATAATGCCGTGGCAGCAGCGGCACAAGTATAAGCAGCAATCGATTCTGCTTCTTGTGATGCATCAATTAATAACTTGATATTGATACCAAACGTATAACCGGTGGTTGCACCAATAAGTGCGCTTATAAACAAAACACTTTTATAGTAATTATTTTCACCACTGGCATATTTTTTAATTAAATCAGTATGATATTTCTCTTTCGATAAGAATGCGTTTTTATCCACTTTTTCAAGAAGGTTAAATAATGATAAATTGTGCCCTGAAATACGGGTTCTATCGCCATTTTGATAGGTATCATAATCTTTAATAATCTTTTGAATCATATCTTTAATAGAAGGGGAAGATGTGGCATAAATTTGTTGGAATAAACTGATAATGTCATTTGAGGGTAATAGCTCATCTATTATGATGTTTTGATGACTTTGCTGTTCTTCTGATAATAAAGGTATTTGATTATCGTTCACGTTTTTAGCTCCTTGTGAAAAATATTTTGCAAGGTGGCTACCATCCGCTTATCTGGTTTTATGATGCTTCCTTGCCGTATTATGATTTATATGTTTTGGTTTTACAGGTTAAACGAAATCAGTATAAACTGCATTACGGTTTAACCACGTTTTCTTTATGCTTGTTTGTTATCAGAAAAACCTTGGAACTTATAGCACGGGTTTGGTAGCATTTTTGCAGACAACAAAAAAGATATATAAGAAATAGGTTTCAGTTTAATATGGTTTTAGTTTGACATTTGTTTTGGGTTGTTAACAGCAGGAGGCATAATGGAAAGTAGTACGCAGGGAAGAGCACCAATTATCAAGCAAGCCTTAGAGATGTTAAAAGACACGCTAAAGGCGCAATTAGGTGTTAAGCATCATAAGTATTCTGGTATATCTCAAGCGGATACATTTCAAAAACTGCTCCAGGTGGCTTGTCAGAAATATAAAACGCATTTTTACTCAAGACCTACTGGCACGACAGAAACAATGAAATACTTGAAAAATATTCTAGATGGTGATGAGGGGAATTTTTCAAGTTTTCGAGACTTCTTACTGCCCCGAGGTAAATCTAATGAGAAAGTTAGCTTTAGCGCAATGCGTTATTATGCGATGTATGGGAGTTTAGAAGGTAGTGAAGGAAGAATTTCTAGAGCGAGATATGATCAAAGCAATAGGTAACAAAAAAAAATCTGTGAAGCATATTTCGCAATCAAAGATAGTAAAGCTTGCTATAAATATATTTTCTTTAAGTCTCAAGATGAGATTTATGATCAATCTATAGGAGAAAATTGCCTTTAACCCTTATCATATAGGTTGTTTTCCCACGTTTTTTATATTACTTTTACGATAGTATTTCTCCTTGCTACTTACACAAGAATAATAGGAAGGAAATTATACAATGCCACAATATAGATACCCACGGGCTTAGCCCGTGGGTATCTATTTATGAATAATGAGCAGCAAAATAATCCTCAACAAAATAACAACAATATTCCTGGTAACAATATATAAACCTTAGCGGATAAATTAACAACCAATTTATCTGCTGCTGCGGTTTTCCCACGTTGTGATGGAATGAGTTTTATAGGATGATAAGCGAACAAATAGAAATGAAGTTATATAGTAAACATAATCAATGCTAAATGCTGACAAAATTGCTGATGTAAGTATAAAAAGTTTTTAGCATAGTGTGAAATATGGGGAAATAGGTATGAGGCGTCACTTTATAAAAGTGCTAACTGTTTTTTTGATTATTATTGGTGTGTTATCAGGGTGCTCTACAGCACCAAAAAAGCAGTATCCGTTAGCGAAAAAAGAGTTTGAAATAGATAAAGAAGTTAAACAAAAGCTGGCCGTATCATCTGAAAAAATTACTGATGCTTATCAACTATTAGCATTAAGTGACAAAGCAAAATATGGCATTGTTCATAAGATGAATACAGATGTTAAAAGTGAAGCCTTGCACCAACCTTTAGCATTGCAATGGTATGGGCCGATAGCACCACTATTAAAAGAAATTACGACAAAGGTTGGCTATGATTTTCAGATATATGGTAAAAACCCAAAATTCCCAATTTTAGTCGCAATTGGTGATGTGGATGCGCCTAAAGAGGACCTTGCGATTAACTTTATTGCTAACTTAGATGCACAAATAGGGACACAAGCCAAAATTTTTATCAACGTCAAACAAAAAGTAATCACATTAAGGTATTTAAATGATGATGCCGGTTGATACAACAGCGCTAGATAAGCTTATTCAATCAGTTAATACGCCAACAGCTCAGGTTGCTTATCAAAATGAAACGATTCGACAAAAGGCGATAAAGCAGGCGGCAATGTCATATGGCAGCCAGGCTGGGCTTTTCTGGGTATCACAAGTTATTGATCATGCATTAAAAGGCATGTCAGGCTATCTGGATCGCGTATTTGTTTTTAATCGATTAATGTTGCCAGATCATGTATTGCCACCTGTGTTACAACAAGCGTCAAATACGGTGAATGTGCATGACAGCCAACAAAAAATTCGGTTTGTTGGTCAGCAATATACGATTATTCAAAGGGCACGCTTTGCATCAACTGCGCCAAATTGGCGCGATTATCTTTGGATGAGTTACCAGATGCCAGAGCTTCCAGATGCTTCATTACTCCCCAAAAATGATGATGAGAAAACATTATGGGAAAAGCAATTAGTAAAAGCATGGTATTTAGGCGTAAATCAAGGAAAAGCCATTTTTAATATCCAGGCAAATAAACTGGTGAGAGATTTTAATGGCATGTTGCTATATCGACGTTTATTACTAAGTAATATGGTGAGCTTGCCTTATGTTAAGCATGTTGATAGCGGTATTACCGGTGGGCCAAACCAGATGAATATTGATGATTTAACCTGGCAGATTACCAAGCAGCCTCAGTTGCTTGATAATGCGAAACTATGGCAGCCAGTTATTGAGCGCTCAAGTAAAACTAGGTTACAGGCATGCACGATTTAACACAAATTACGCTTCCAAGCTTTTTATCTGGTGATAATTTTTTACAGCTTGCTGGCGTTGTTGTTGATCAAGGATCTTCTGAGATTACTTTGCAATCAAACCGGCCTGTTTTTATTACATTGCATGGGCAATTGATAAAGCTAACGCCACGTAATATTATGGATTACGAAGTTCGTGCGGTTGCCAAATTTCTATATGGTGCCAACATTGACAGTGAAGTTGGACGTAAGGGCGAAATTGACTTTGCTTATCATTGTCATCAAAACGGGCATCATTTTCGCGTAAATATTACCAAATGCCATGATGGGCAATCAGGTGGAATTCAGATTTCCATGCGTGTTATCCCGCATAATCCAAAGCCACTACCAGAGCATCACCTGGAAGATAAATTAGCGAAGAGCTTGCGTGATCCTGAAGGTTTAGTATTGGTAACTGGAGCAACGGGTTCTGGTAAATCAACACTTATTGCCAGTGTGATAGCGCATTTATCACAGGTAAAAAATCTGAAAATTTTAACCTATGAATCACCGATTGAATTTATTTTTGACGATTGTAATGGCCAATCGATTATTAGTCAGACTGAAGTGCCACGGGATTTATCCAGTTTTTCACAAGGGGTGAGAAACGCACTTCGCCGAACACCTGATATTATCATGGTCGGTGAGGTGCGTGATAAAGAAACTTTAGATGCTGTGATGGAGGCAGCATTAACTGGCCATACGGTAATGACAACGTTGCATAGTAAAGGTGTGGTAGACGCGATCCGCCGGATGCTGGTGATGTTTCCTTCTGAACAACGACAAGCCAGAATGTATGATCTGATTCAATTAATGGATACCGTTGTCTGGCAGAAATTAGTACCAGGTATTGATGGACAACTTGTGGCATTACGAGAGTATATTGTTTTTGATGATGCGTTACGGCAAAAGCTTGTTGATATGCAGTTGCCAGATATTGATAAAACATTAAAAGCCTCATTTTTAACACATGGGCAATCTTTTTATAAATCGGCATTAAGTGCTTATCAGAAAAATAAGATTAGTAAAGAAACCTATAATAGCCTTTGTCCAGAATCATCCAATGCTCAGGTCTCTAAAGCAGAAAGTGGTTTGTTGTTTAAATCGCATAACAGTAGTAATCAAGAAGCGTTATTGAGTACAAAAGCAGGTTGTGCCACATGAAGGAAATGATTCAAAGAAGAGGTAAAAAATGAAATCAAGTACCAGTGCGCATTGGCGCGACTCAGGTTATCAGCCTATGCTATTTGTAATTGATGCCAAAGCGGCGATTACTTTTTTAATCTTTTTTTTACATCCAGCAATCTGGACTTTTTCTATTTGTGTTTTAAGCGTGATTTTCTTCTGCCTTTTATATCGCTTTAATATCTCATTGCGTGTGTTTTTAAGGATTTTGGCAAGTCTTGTAATTGGTAAAGCAAAAATAAGGGTTAAACGCTTGTGAAAAAAATATCATTTCGCGGGGTATCAGCCAAGCATGAAACCAGGGGTTCAGCTTCTATTCGGGATACCAGGCCATTATTAGTTCAGTTTAATGATTTTTTATTATCACGAACAGGGTCAATATTTGTAATGGCAGGTTTTTTTCTCGTGGCACTTTTATTACCAATTATCAGTGACATCTGTTTAGTCTTGGCTTTTTTAACCTTTTGGTATGTTTTTTGGGATGCACCTGTTTTACCCTTTAAATTACCTATTGTCAGTGGGAAAAAAGATAAGCATGACTTACAGCCTGGCAGTGATGAGCCACAAAAAGCTCGTGGCATTTATCATTTTGGAAATGAAATCAATACAGACAGCCAGCTGTGGTTTAATAATGATGATATGCGTACGCATGCCTTGATCTTTGGCTCAACGGGTAGTGGTAAGACAGAAAGCCTGATCTCGATTGCATATAATTCACTGGTTCAAGGTAGTGGTTTTATCTATGTCGATGGTAAGGGTGATAACATCACTTATGCCAAAATATTTTCGATGGTGCGAAGCCTTGGGCGCGAAGATGATTTGTTAGTGATTAACTATATGACTGGGGCAAGTGATATTTTTGGTCCACAGGATGTTGCGATTTCAAATACATTAAACCCATTTGCTTCAGGTTCATCCAGTATGTTATCGAACTTGATTGTGAGTTTGTTGGGAGACTCTAAAAGCTCAGGTGATGGTGATATGTGGAAAGGCCGTGCAATTGCATTTGTTGAAGCTTTGATGCGTGTGCTTGTCTATTTAAGAGATGAAGGCTATATTCTTTTGGATGCGGGACTTATCAGGCGTTATTTTACATTGCAGGTTTTAGAAAAGCTGGTATTTGATGCACAGGCTGTTGATCAGTATGATAATCCTGTAGAAATCACACAAAAAATCCCTTTTGCAGTGTTAGACCCTTTGATGAATTATTTGGCAACCTTGCCAGGTTATCAGAAGTCAAAAAAAGGTCAACAGCCAGATAAAGCTTATGAACAGCATGGATATATTACCATGCAGTTAACACGTGTATTTGGTTCATTGGCTGATGTTTATGCGCATATCATGAAAACAAATCTGGCAGAAGTCGATTTTAACGACGTTGTCTTAAACCGCCGCATTTTAGTTGTACTTTTGCCAGCATTAGAGAAGTCACCTGATGAGTTGGCAAACCTGGGGAAACTGATTATTGCTTCATTAAAAGCAATGTTAGCTTCAGGTTTAGGCAGTCAAGTTCAAGGTGAATATGAAAAAATTATTGAATCAAAACCAACCAATGCGAAAACACCTTATTTATGTATTTTAGATGAATATGGCTACTATGCGGTTCCTGGTTTTGCCGTTGTTCCAGCACAGGCCAGATCATTAGGTTTCTCGGTTGTGTTCGCAGGCCAAGATTTACCTGCTTTACAAAAGGCCTCAAAAGAAGAAGCCGCTTCAATTGGCGCCAATACAAATATTAAAATCTGTATGAAGCTTGAGGACCCTGTTGAGACTTGGGACTTCTTTAATAAAAGTGCAGGGGAGGCATATGTTTCAGCGGCCAAAAGTTATACAATGGACAGTGCGACTTCAATGGGGTATCGTGATACACGTGAGGCCAGCATTGATAAACGTGGCCGTATTGATTTAATGGATTTAAAAGATCAAAGACCAGGCGAGGCACATGTTTTTTTCCAATCACAAATTGTGCGTACACGAATGTTTTTTGCGAATCCGCCTAAAGTCAAAGAAGTACGCCTAAACGAATTCTTGCGTGTTGAACCACCTAAAAAACAAATAATGTCACAGCTAAGCTCACTGGCAAAGCTTAATATTAATATGCCCAAGCGTAAAAATCTGCAACAAACGCTGATATATCAGTTAATTGAAAAACTTAAAGAAGTAAATATTGATGAAACAAATGATCTTACCACTGATTATTACCAGATCCTGACAAAGGCTGATGATAAACAGGATAACCAGATACAACAGGTGGCAAGACAGGCCTTACAAGAAAAAACAACAGCAGATGGTGGTGAAATAAGTATCGACACGCTTATTGAAAAAAGTTTGCTATTTACAGATATTCCAGTAGAAACGCGCCTTGATAGCGTCTACTTTGATGCGAGTAACCCTGTTTTCACCAACACAATATTGGATCATCAGGCTTTAAGTGATTTTGCCTTTAAGTTAGCGATTAGCTATGGGGTGAGTTTATCAAAGGTGCCACAATTTCAAGTAAAACTATACGAGCAGTTATGTCAGGCAACAACTTACGATGTTTTTTATGATTATAATACAGATAAAAATCAGCTTGAAGCCTGTCTGGAAGTTGCATTAACGATATAAACGAGTGAAAAGATGGATAAGATTTGCCAGATATTGCAAAAAATTGCACAAAATAGATCGTTGACTTTTAAAAAGGATGGAGAGGTTATACCCATTGAAATAGCCATAAGCCCTAAGGGCTATGTGCCACTGATGATTGAACAGTGTCAGGATCTAGTAGAGTATACGTTAGGCTTTCGTTTTGATCTTGCAGAAAAGCCAAATCCTGAAGCTTTATTTAAAAGAGAAATAACAGGAAGTATTAGTTTGGAAAAGGGTATTTTATTAGTTTTTTTCTTGGTAAACCAGCTTGAGAAAATAATGGAAAACACCCAGGATAATGTAATTCAATTAAGTTGCTGAAGCCATGTTATCTGTGCCTGGCAAGCGCAATGGCTACTAGAGGAGCATCATCCTTACATAAGCCACACCTTTATCAATCCACGTGATGATTGTTGGTAGCTTAAAGCGATTATAGCCATATCCTTCTTCTGCTGTTAGACTGGGCATTGTATAAAGGCTAAAATCGTCATTACTAAGGAGCAATCCTTGAGTGGACTTCCCGCCAAAGCTTTGCTTTTCGGGAGTAATGGCACTGAAGGTATTTGTGTAGAATTAATAAGAAATTCTTGAGAAGTAATATGCAAAAATAGAAAGTGCGTAACACCAGCAAGTTACACTTATGTGATCTTTTGTGTCGCTTGAGATAGGTGAGATGATTTAATGTGGATTTTAAGCAAAGCTTGCTGTATTGCAGTAAGTATCGTAAGAGCAGTTAACACCTGTGCATAATAGATAAAATGTATTGCTATTTTCTAGTTTTGTATTTATATCAGGCGAGCAATTTCCATTGGCCTGCCAGGCTTTTGAGCTCATATTATAATCTAATTCGCAGCTTATCACATTGCTATTTTCAGGTGTGACAACAACTTTAATTCTGTCGCCGATATCAGCATTTGAACTAGGATCAAGCTGATTAAAGACAATACTTGCTTTGGAGCTTATATTTCCCACTGAGCAGGCAGTTAAAGGAGCGCTTGTTGGGTTGATAGTTATTGTCATCTCGTTGCCATTAAGGTCTGAGGTACCTGATGAAGACACCTTAATATAATCTGTAGATGGAGGTGATATTAAAGAGCTTACGCCACTTACACTGTTGAGTGTAAGACTTTGGTATAAATTTCCCTTAATATAAAGATCAATTTGTTTATTACCAGAAAAATAGCTTTCATTAAGCGTATAGTTGCTGTTAGAGGAAATTGTTCCTAATGGGTTATTCCCTTCTTTTACCGTTACACTATAATGTGTTTTATTCTTAATGTTGTATTTATAAGCCTTTTGACCAAGAAAGTAAGCGCACCCCTCCAAGTCAAAAGGGAAATTTTTATAATCATAACCTTGTGGTGGGAGAAAAACGGCAACATCGCCATAATAGGAATCTGTTCCGCGCCTATTAACATGTATATAATATGCATTTAAAACATTTTCTGACCCTGTTCTGACAAGCAGTTGTGTACTTCCATCATCTGATTGTGTAGTCTTAATTACGTCCATATTTTTACCATGGCCATGATTCATTGCATATTCAATATGATATTCATCGTTACCATTAATATTCATACCCTGAATGAAGCTACTCAAAGTATCACCTTGTGCATCAAATGTCCAGCGGTTATGCGTTCCGGCGGAAATTGTTTTTGTACCAAAGTCATCACCATGGTCATTACCTGCAGATACTAATGTAATTTGATCTGGACCACAATTAGTAATGCCAAAGTATAGGTCGTGGTCGGCCTTTGCTATATTAACCGTGCTAAACAAAAAAAGACTGATAGTGAAAGTAAGCTTTCGTTTATTTTTCATATTACTACCTTTGAAATGTTGAAGACCTAAAAGTATATTTTTGTGAAACTTATCACACAGCGGGAAAAATTATAAAAACACGCGCAAAAATGACACCAGCTGCTCTTTGGTTTGAACTCCTGCTAAATATTTAAGCTCACTGACGGCATCTTCTATGGTGCGAACTGCTTTATGCATTCTTGTTGCGATTTCCTTATTGCTAAATCCTAGTTTAATATATTGTGCGTAAGCAATTTGTTTTTTCGTTAGCTGCACTGCTTGAGATGACAAACAAGGTTTAGGTGTACAAGGAAAAAAGCGAAGATCATTTTTACAATCAGCGCGGGATATTTTAGGAAAATCAACCAGAAATAAAGGATAGCTGTTTTCCTGGTAGATTAACCGTATATAGTTTGAAAGCTTATCCATTAGATTTTCTATAGATGGGGTAAAAGTGGTTGTAAGTGTCGTTTTCTTTTGAACATAGAAAATAAAAATATCTTTATGGTTTTCAAATGCATGTTCAAAAAAGTGCATTATTGTTTCTTCACCTTCTGGATGCTTGTTGTAAATTTTACCAGAAAAATCCGTAAGATGTTGCTTCTTTGAATAAATTTTGGAATAAGCAGCATAACCACCTGGTAGCTTATACTTGATTGACTTAAAGACTGGATGTTTCCATAATTGTAATGTGAAAAACTGTTGTAAATGATGATTTCTTGCTTGTTTACTAACACAACTGTAAAAAACAGCTTTTCTTGAGCTTTTTTTAAAAACACGGCAAACAGCAACATCGACTACACCAAGTGCACTCAACATTTTGTGGTGTGTGTTATGATGCAAACTTTTTGCAGATTGTTTTGCAATGTTTTCCAGTACGAGTTTATCTTCAAGGGTTAGTGTGGTGAGATTCTTTATTTGATATAAGTTTCTGTCATTTGTAATATACATGGGAGCGCCTTCTTATTTTTGGTCAGTATTTTTTGGTGTCGGTTTTTTCTTGCATCATAGTAAGTAGCAACAAGTTAAAAATTAAGATCATTTCCATTTGTTGGTTAATATCATATCTATAGCTGAGTATTTTGAAATACGTATAGTTACGTATTTTTCCACATCGTGTTTACATAAAGATCATATAAAGTCTTAAAATAGCTTAAGTATTTTTTTTATTTTACTTTCTTAGTTAGTTTTCAATATTATATAAAATAGCGTGTGTAAATAAGTTGTAAAATCACTTTGTGACATCCTCTATACTCCTTTAAGTTTCTACTGTTTACATAAAAGATTAAACCTTTGCACTTACAATGAGATACTTTATAGGATTACCAAGAGAAATTGTAATGATTGTTATTGAATGAAAGTTTAGTTTTATTAAAGAGACTTTAAAATAAGATATAACCTCTCCGATGTGGATACTTATTTATTATTTGTAAAGCTTATTATGATGAGTACAGCAGCACCAACACAAATCGCAGAGTCAGCAATATTAAAGGCAGGCCAGTGGTATTGATTGATATGAAAGTCTAAGAAATCAATTACATAGCCGTGATACAGTCGATCATAAAGATTACCAAGTGCACCTCCTAAAATAAGCGCAAGGCTTAACGCAGTGATGTTTTTATTTCTAGGCAGGCGTATCAACCAGATTATGATCACTGCTGAAACGGCAATGGCAATAAAAGAAAGTAAAATCACCTGCCAAAAGGTATTGGCATTACTTAGAAAGCTAAAAGCGGCACCGTAATTATGCAGTAAGGTTAAATTGAAAAAGGGCAATACTTTCACTGGTGTTGCATAGGTGAGCGCCGTGCTTGCCCAGAATTTAGTGCATAAATCCAGGGTAATAATAAAGACACTAAGCCATATCCAGCGAAGCTGCGAGTTACGCAAACGCACGGTTTTCCCCTTTTTCAGTGGTTATGTTTTCAATACAACGCCCGCAAATATCGTCATACTCCGCATGTGTGCCAACATCCTCACGGCGATGCCAGCAGCGTGCACATTTAGGGGCGCTGGATTTCTCAGCATGAATGTAAAGACCATCGATCTGTGTTTTAATGGCATCCTCAGGAGCACCTTCACTTTCAATAACCTGTGCTTTAGAGACGATTAAGGCAAACCGAAGCTCATCTTGAAGTTTTGCTAAGTCCTGATAAAGCTTGCCTTTAGCATAAAGTGTGACATTTGCCTCTAATGAGGCACCGAGCTGATCCTGTGTGCGCATTGATTCAAGTAGTTTATTCGTTTCACTTCTGACTTGTTGGATTTGCTGCCAGAACTGAAGGTTAAGCTCATCGGTTTTAGCGAGTGTTTGTAATTGATCATACCACTGGCATAGGATAAGTGGCTGTTTATTCTCACCAGGAATTGCCGCATAAATTTCATCGGCAGTAAAACACAAGATGGGAGATAACCACCTCACCAGTGCTTGCACGATATGATACATCGCCGTTTGGGCGGATTTTCTTGCCTGGCCATCAGCCTTGGCGGTGTATTGACGATCTTTGATCACATCCAAATAAAAGCTGCCCATTTCAATTGAGCAGAAGTGGTGAATCTGCTGGGCAACGGTGTGAAAATGATAGTGATCATAAGCGTTGATAATCTTTTGTTGTGTTTCATAAGCACAAGCTATTGCCCATTTATCTAAGGCTACCATCTGATCAAATTCAACAAGATCCGTTTCAGGGTTAAATCCATTTAAGTTAGATAACAAGAAACGCGCGGTATTTCTTAGGCGCCGGTAAGTGTCGGCCGTTCTTTTTAAAATCTCATCTGATACGGTCATCTCAGAGCGATAATCCGTTGATGAAACCCAAAGCCTTAGGATATCCGCACCTAATGTATTCACAACATCCTGTGGCGAGATGACATTACCCAAGGATTTTGACATTTTGCGCCCTTGTGCATCAACCGTGAAACCATGCGTTAACACTTCTTTGTAAGGCGCTTTGCCACAACGGGCAAGACTTGTCAGCATTGATGTTTGAAACCAGCCGCGATGTTGATCTGAGCCTTCAAGATAAAGATCAGCAGGAAAGCGTAGTTGTTCATTGGCTTCAACAACACAAGCGTTAGAAGCGCCTGAGTCAAACCAGACATCAAGTGTGTCGGTGACACGTTCATAGTGCTCAAGATCTTCAATAAACTCGCTATTATCGGCTTCAAACCAGGCTTCGATGCCGCCTTTTTCAATGAGCTTGGCTACTTTCTCCATAATTTCTGACGTATTTGGATGAAGCTCGCCTGTTTCTTTATTGACGAATAAAGGCAGTGGCGTGCCCCATGTTCTTTGGCGAGAGATACACCAATCCGGGCGGTCTTTCATCATTGCCTCAATTCGATTTTTCCCCCAGGATGGCAGCCATGTCGTGTCTTCAATGGTTTTGGCTGCTTTTTCTCTCAGGTTTGCCTTATCCATACTGATAAACCATTGTGGTGTGGCGCGAAAAATTAAAGGTGTTTTGTGGCGCCAGCAATGTGGATAGCTGTGATCTAAGCGATGATGCGCTAACAAGCAGTCATTGGCTTTAAGCTTTTCAATCACTGCATCATTAGCATCCAACACAAACCGTTTGGCAAAAAAATCAATGTGTTCTTTAAAATAGCCTTGATTATCAACCGGGTTGTTATCTAAGGGCAGATTATTGGCTTTAGCAACCGTAAAATCTTCAACCCCGTGGGCAGGTGCGGTATGAACAGCACCTGTTCCTGAATCTGTGGTCACATGATCACCATGCAGGATAGGCACTTTCTTTTGGTAAAAAGGGTGATGTGCAAAAAGGCCTATAAGTTCTTTACCTGTCGTTTCTGCCACAATATGATAATTATCAATATTTGTTCTTGATAAGACATTATCAAGTAAGTCTTTGGCAACGATAATATATTGCGCATTAATATCAACAAGCGCATAAGTAATCTCATTATGTACCGCAATTGCTTCATTGGCAGGTAATGTCCAAGGTGTTGTGGTCCATATCACAATTGAAGCAGGCTTTGAAATAGCAGATAAACCAAAGGCATTTGCCCATTGCTGTGGGTTATCAATATTGAATTTCACATCAATCGCAGGCGAGGTTTTTTCTTTGTATTCAACTTCGGCTTCTGCTAATGCTGATGCGCATTCACAACACCAGTTGACAGGCTTAAAGCCTTTGGTCAGATGACCATTATCAATAATTTTTGCCAAGACGCGTATAAGGTTGGCTTCATAGTCAAAGCGCATTGTCGTATAAGGATGATCCCAGTCACCTAAAACACCCAGGCGCTGGAAGTCTTTCATCTGGCGCTTGATTTGTTTTGTTGCATATTTACGACACTCTTTGCGGAATTTGTTGGCATCAACTTTAACACCAGGTTTACCAATTTGTTTTTCTACCTGTAACTCAATTGGCAGACCATGACAATCCCAGCCAGGCACATATGGGGCATCAAAGCCAGACAAGGTCTTGGCACGAATAATCATGTCCTTTAGAATTTTATTGACCGCATGACCCACGTGAATATCACCATTGGCATAAGGTGGGCCATCATGTAAGATAAACTTATCTCTACCGGCAAAATGCTGGCGGATTTTCTGGTAAGTATTGTCTTTATACCATTGGTTCAAGCGCATGGGTTCTTTTTGCGCCAGGTTTGCCTTCATCGAAAACGATGTCTTTGGCAAGTTTAGCGTGCTTTTATAATCTGCCATTGTTTCTAACCTTTTATTATCATATTTTTTTGTATCCAACTTTTTGCGATTTCTTTATCACTTTGTATCTGTGTAACCAGTGCATCAAAGTCGGTAAATTTTTTCTCAGCGCGAATAAATTTGAGAAATTCAATCGTAACATATTGACCGTATAAGTCATGATTAAAATCGAAAATATAAGTCTCCAGTAGGCGCATTTTGCCACAGACAGTCGGTCGTATACCAATATTAGCAACGCCATAACAGACTTTGTGTTTTAAGTGGACTTTTACTGCATAAACCCCTGAAACAGCAACTTTTGTCGGCATGGGGATATTAATGGTAGGAAAGCCAAGCTTTTGTCCATTTTTATTGCCATGGTGAATGCGTCCACTTAAGCTATAGCGTCTGCCTAGCAAGGCAAAGGCGCGATCAAACTCACCATGTTGAAGATAGGTACGAATGATGCTGCTGCTAATACGTGTATTTTCCTGCAAATAGGATGATGTGCTGCTGACATCAAAACCATACTGCTGGCCAAGCTTTTTAAGATATTGATAATCACCTTGTCTTTGAAAACCAAAGCGAAAATCATCACCGATTACCACATGTTTTGCATGTAATCCATCGACCAGGATTTTTTGCACAAATGCATCAGGCGTTAAGGTGGCTAGCTTTTGATTGAAGCTTAAACAAAGCACTTGATCAATACCTGCTTTTTGAAAATTTAGCATCTTATCTCTAAATGGCGTAATTCTTGCAGGGGCATTTTCGCCCATAAAAAACTCTTTAGGTTGAGGCTCAAAGCAGATGACTGTTGATTTTGCCTTTTGTGCTTTGGCAAATGTAGAGACCTTTTGCAGGATATATTGATGCCCAAGGTGAATGCCATCAAAGTTACCAATAGTGACAATACTCGGCGCTGTATTTGTTGTTTGTTTTATATCTGCAAATCGAAGAAGTCGCATGCTTTGTTTCAAATCCAATGCTTTACCCGCCTATGCCAGGTTTAGCTGTTTTTTTATTTGTTTCATAACTGGTTGCTTATTATGATACAAAGCCAAACGCTTTTCAATCTTAAGTAAATTATAATTGGCGGCAGGCTTGCGCCAAACGCGCTAATTTTCTTTGCGCATGTACTGTATAATCATTGTTTGAATCCCAGGCATAGCCTGCCAGTACGGCGCATATTTTTTGTTTAATATGTGCAGGTTGCGTTTTAGCAAAAATAATATCCTGCAGGTCATGATTGTACCAGGCATTTACATAGGCTTTAAATGTATTAACACCAAATTGCAGTGGTTTGGCAAAATCTTTCTCCCAGTCAACTTTTTGCCCACGAAGTTGTTTATCAAGAGCAGTGCTTGCAAGCTCAGCTGATTTCATGGCAATGGTCACACCTGAGGAAAAAACAGGGTCTAAAAACTCACCGGCATTTCCTAAAAGCGCGAAGCCTTGGCCATATAAGCTTTTGACATTGCTTGAAAATCCATGGATGGATTGCACGGTTTCAGACCAGTTGGCATGTTGTAAATAGCAAGACATGCCAGGGGTTTCATAAACTAATTTTTTCAGTTGTGTTTTAGGGTCAATATCGGGTAAAAGATACCTGCTTTCTGCAACAACACCGATAGAGGCTTTATTATTTTGAAAAGGGATCAGCCAAAACCAGATATTACGATTTTGTGGGTGTACCGTGATGAGAATTTTGTTACGATCAAATGCATTTGTTTTAATATTATCCTTAATATGGGTAAATAAAGACATGCGCGGTGGGAAATCACTTGGGCAATCTAAATCAAGCAGTTTAGGCAGTACGCGGGCAAACCCGCTGGCATCAAGAATAAATCTTGCCTGATATTGGTGTTGTACGTTATGCTGATCTATGGTTTTGATATGTTGTATTTGTGCTGATACATCAACATCAACAACCTTTTGCTGGTAATAAATTTCAACCCCGTTTTTTTCAACCTCATCGGCAAGGATTTTATCAAATTTAGCCCGTTCAACCTGAAAAGTATGATCCCAGCCTGGTGTGAATTTATCTTCAAAATTAAAGGCGGTATGGTGCTTTTGATATTCAAACACAGCACCGTTTTTACATTGAAAATGCGCGTTTTGTACGGCAGTTAGTAAGCCTGCTTTTTCCAGGATCATCATACATTGTGGTAATAAGCTCTCACCAATACTAAAACGTGGGAATTTGCTGGCCTCGATGATGCCAACATGATAACCCTTTTTTTTAAGTAAAGCCGCAGCAATTGTCCCTGAGGGCCCTGCGCCAATGATTAAAACATCGTATTTATTCTGTAGCATGATGATGCTTATTATGCTTTCATTGATCTGTGTGTTCGTTACTTTACGTGATTTTGTATTACTCATAAACCAATATTTGGCATTTTTGTTTACATGATGTTGTTTATAAGCTACAATTGAGTTTATGAGGCAGATACGTATATACCAAACCGAAGACGGTAAAGCGCCTTTTACTATATGGCTGGATAACATCAAAGATAAAGTAGCTAAAGCGAGGATCCGCAGGCGAATTGATCGATTGTATTTAGGCAATGAGGGTGATCATAAGCATGTTGGTGATGGTGTATTTGAGCTTAGGTTGCCATTTGGGCCAGGCTATCGCATTTACTATGCAAAAACGTCTGACGTGATCTACATTTTATTACTTGGCGGAGATAAAAAGACGCAGTCAAATGACATTAAATTAGCTCGGAAATATTGGCTTAAGTTAAAATCAGGAGGTAATAATGAGTGCGCCAAGCAAAGCTAAGGCAATCAAGCTGGACAATCCAGCCCAGAAAAAGGCTAGCCACCAGTCTGGAACCGAACTACACATAATGCAAGGTAACGAACATTATGAAGCTGTAGTAAGGGCGGTCTATCAGCCACAACGCAAGTGAAGGTATTGAGCCCCGTAATATATCATCGTCGCACCTGATCAAGGTTTTCATTTGCCTGAAATCAGCACTACGCAATACGTAAAGGCGAGTATGCGTGGAGGTGCCGGGGTCTGAGTCCGTAGCGGGTAGATGAACTGATTGCTTTGGAACTTGGGAGAACCTTGCTATTTCTGAATGCTTATCTTGGAGCCTAAAAAGCTA
>NZ_QLIT01000038.1 GCF_003574485.1 Facilibium subflavum | reverse complement strand
GCCATTTTGAGCGTTTTTACTTTGCAAAATAATTCTATCATTCTGCAGTGAATACACCACCTAAGTATCGCTGATTATATTTCAGCCCATACACCAAATTCGAGTATATCTCTACTGAATTCCATACCCACAATAAACGGAAAAGAGCCATAATCATGATTTAAAAGAGGTTATATTCAGCATAGCATTCTCAAATCGACAAAACTCACCTCTAAAAGTCAATTTAACTTTACCTATTTCACCATTCCTCTGCTTGCCAATAATAATCTCCGCCTGCCCTTTTACTTCAGGATCATCCTGGTTGTAAACTTCATCACGATAAACAAATAAAACTACATCCGCATCCTGCTCAATCGCTCCAGAATCACGTAGGTCGCTCATCATCGGCCGTTTATCCCGTCGGTCCTCTACACCACGGTTTAATTGAGAAAGTGCCACCACGGGCACTTTAAGCTCCTTAGCAAGAGCTTTTAATTCATTTGATATGTGTGATACTTCCAGATTCCTATTGTTTTGATATTTATGTGATTGCATCAGCTGTAAATAATCAACAACAATCAATCCAAGATTGGGATGCTCACGCTTAAATTTACGTGCTTTATGTTTTAGCTCGTTTGGCGTTAATGCGGGTTTATCAATAATACCAAAATCAAGCTTAGCAACACGATCAAAAGCAGCTGCTAGTAAATTCCAGTCTTTATCATCAAAATCAGCAGATCTTATCTTTGAAAATGATAACCGCCCCAAAGAGGCAGACATACGCATCATAATATCTTTTGCTGACATTTCCATCGAAAACAATAGTACTGATCTATCTGTTTGCGTTAATACAGCTTCAGCAATATTCATCGCAAAACTTGTTTTACCCATTGCTGGCCTTCCGGCTACGATGATAAGCTGTTCTTCACCTAATCCACATAATTTGTCATCTAAATCAATAAACCCCGTTGTAAGCCCTGCCAGACCATTTCCCTGTTCATTGAGTCTATCCAGGTAATCAATAATTTCAGGAATCACCGCTTTAGCCATCACAGCATCATCATCTGAGACATCAATCTCGTGACGAACTGATAATATATTTTGCTCCACTTTATCTAGTATTGCCTCTTCACTAATCCCCTGGCTGTGATAAAGCATTTCATTGGATTGCATTAATGCATTGGATAGCTTGCGCTTAATGGCTTTATTGCGAACAATATCAGCGTACGCTTTTATATTTACTGAACTGGGTGTATCTTTAGCAATCTTTGCCAGATACGCTAATCCCCCTACCTGGTCTAATAATTTTGACTGGTTTAAGGAATCAGATAACGTAATCACGTCAAAGGGCTTGCCCTTCCCTGCCAGCCCTTCAATATGCTGATAAACCAGCTGGTTAGGAATATAAAAAAAATCCTGTGGTGTTAATATATCACTGATTCGATCATAAGCATTGTTATCTAAAATTAAGGCACCGATGACAGATTGCTCTGCATCTGAAGACTTTAATTGATTTATTTTTGGATCCATCGTATATTATTCTCCGTAAACGTTTTCTTTAAAGTGTTTTTTGAAGGCGGTTACAAGCATCTTGCTGTCATCACTGAGTTTCGAGTATGTTGATGACAGCGACGCTCTTATTTCATCAAACTGTGCTTTTGTTAATTGTGCTTTCCATAATTCAAATGCTGTATTGAACTGTTCTTCTTTTAATGCCTGAATCCGCTCTAAACGAACTTTATTGGCATTCACTTGCTCTTTTATTGCCATTTCTTCTGGTGACTCATACTGTGGTTCAATCCAGCTTTTACCTTGTTTTAAGACACCCATTAAAACGCGAAGCTTATTGTTTGCAAATCCTTTACCATACTTTTCTGTCATTTCTTCAAGGCGGTTTTCAAGCGCCCAGGAATAATGTTCAATACTTTCCTGTAAATCTGAAAATGTTATTTTACTTTTATCATCTAACTTATCGTTAAAAGCAATAATCTGTTTTAAATGCTTTTGATTAAAACCAAACGGTTCAAGAGATGAAATATCAATATTAGACCACTCTTCTATGTTTTCATTTTTTTCAAGCGTCTGTATTTCATTTTCGGTTTTAGCAATTGTATTCTGTTGAGATTTTTGAAGTTCTAAAATTTGCTGTTGTAATTGAGCAATAATATTACTGTCTAACGTGTTGTTTGTATTTTGATCTTGTCTTTGTTCACTTTTATTTTTATTTATAGTAATAGTATTACTATTATATATAGAAGACTGATCTCCTATGTTTTTGTCATTTTGTAGACCGTTTATCATGCTATGAAATAAATTACGTTCTATTTCATATTTACACCAACCACCTCTTCCATTTTTTCTGCTATATATAAAAATACATTTTTTCTCTTTTAATCTTAAGATGCTTGTTTTAGCAGAGCTTTCGCCTATTTCTAAAGCAGTTTGAATATCTTGGATATTAATTTTTTGTGTTATTCTGGTTTTGATATCCAAACATGATTTGTACATATATTCAACAATTTTTTTCTGTATTCCTGTTAAGGAGTTATAGTCGTAACTAGATGATTTTGTAGACTGATTGTCACCTGTTTGTAGACCTTTTGTAGACTGATTGTCACTATTTTTTTCTAGTAGCCATGAACGTCTTTTTTTTCCAGCTTTTTTATTCGATGGATTTAGATCAACACCTAAGCTTCTGCTTAAATCTTCTAAGCTAGCCATTTTTATTACCTCTCAACCCCATATTGATATGTAAATTGCATTAAATCTTGAAAATCCTCAATAGCATTACTAGATTTACCTGATGAAAAAATATTTTGATGCGACATTGTTGATTTTGTTATATCTGCACATGTTCTTATAATAGGGGATGCTAAATGTCTCATAACCCGTGGTTTTTTTTTTATTAATTCTAATGCCTCTGATGTTGTCGAAAATCTTCTATCTACATTCGAGAAATAGCAGTGAATGCCAATGGAGTCATAATCTCTTGAAAACGTTTCACATACATCTTCAATTTCTTTGATAATATAATTAGCACCATTAATTGCAACCGAATCGCTTCTCATTGGGATTAAAATAGACTTTTTAATTGTGTTTGGCAGATGAAATAAGGCACACACACTTGATGCGAACAGATTTGATAGCTGGGGCGTATGATCTTGAAATATTTTTGTATCTGAGCCGAATTTAGAAAAAATTTCTTTATATAAATTTAACATTCCTTCCTTTATTTCTTTTGGCTTAACTAAAACTTTTTCAATCCAAGCTTGATTTAAGTTAGATTTCATAACCCAAATATTATCATGAAGAGGGGTGACTATATCATCTAACTTGGCTTTTCCTTCCAAGTAATCAACTAGTATTGAGTCTTCATCATCAGCCTCTTTTCCAAAAATCATTCCAGTTAGGCTTGCCTGAGAATCACCATCAATTAACACTATAGGTGTTTCTTTATTCACAATCCTTCTTAGTGATGCGCTTAGATTTGCTACTCCAGAAGTTTTTCCAACTCCACCACAAAGATTTGCAAATAACGTTACAGATGGCATATAAAAATAATCCAGCCCTGCATTTTTTAAATAATCTTGTGCAGCAGATGGTTGTATTCCCACTATTCTTTGATTTACTCTTGTGACTCTATTTTCTTCTTGATTTTTAAAGTATCTACTTACTAGAGCAGCACTTGTACCAGTTAACCTTGCAATTTCATTTATTTTGATTTGACTGAATATGTATCCATTCATAAAAAACAACCATGTTAACGATTTATGTTTAAATTATAAAATATTATTAACACAAGTCAAATATAATCACGTTAAAAGTTTTAATTTTTTATTATAAATTTTAAATAAGATTTTTCTTTACGAAACATGATATGAAATTAGTCGCATATATTCTCAAAAGTATAAATATTTACACCTTTGTTGATGAGCGAAGCATACTTTTCCATAGTACAGTCTTCAGCAGCTCTGACCGAGATGCACCTTATGTGATTGATGGCTTGCTACATAATGAGGGTGTTAAGAGTGATATGCATTCAACGGATACTCATGGTTATACCGAAGCTATTTTTGCCATTAGTCATCTATGCGGTCGAAGACAGAGCACCACGGGTATCACCCGTGGTGCTCTGTCTTCGACCGCATAGAAAAGAAAAATTTATCATAATTGCATAAAACATGTTGCCATATTAGAAACAGTCATATATGATACATATCAGTGTTTAATTTATTTTGATTTGCATCTATGTATAAACAGATAGAATGAAATTGATTAACGCAACTCCGCGACCAAACTTTGTTGCCTTAATGGAAGCCGACGCAACTATCGACAACGTCAAATGTATCAAATGCTTGTAATTCAATCAAGTATTTTTTCACCAAGTTATCTTTTTTTGTGTCTTTAAGGTTTAAGTTATGTCATCTGGATTTAAGGATGATTAAGAGAATATACATGAAATGTCGAATAAAGCAGAAAGTAGTCATTCCAATACGATATGGAGATGTGAAATTTTGCATTTTAGCAATCTATCAAGTAATACCGAAGATTTTGCATTAATTTTTTATGGAAGTATAAAAGAGTAAACTGGTGTATCTTATGGACAAAAAAGAGATTATATATAACGATGATTTTAATTATTTTCGTAAAAAAAATCGTAAAGTTGTAGAGAATTATCTGAAATTTACACGAGGTGAGGCACGTTTGCAAAGACACAAACTTTTTGCAGAGGATGCTGAAGGAGGTTTATGGACGACAGAAACCGGCGAGCCAATAATTATTCGTGGTATTGAAAATTTAAAACGCCATGCTCGCTGGTCTCTTCAATGTTTTCCAGATTGGGAGTGGTACAATATCAAAATTTTTACTACTGATAACCCTAATCATATTTGGGTTGAATGCGATGGCCATGGTGTCATCCGTTTTCCAGGTTATCCTGAAAGTTACTATGAAAATCACTTTATTCATTCCTTTGAGTTGCGTGATACTCTAATAATTCGTAACCGTGAGTTTATGAACCCTATAAAGCAGCTCAAAGCCCTTAATATCAATGTACCGAAAATAGACCGGAGAGGTATTCCTGCTTGATAGCGAGAGTTATGTAGTGATGAAATATAATTAGAATTAAGTATTAGGTTCTGTGAACCAAAAAAACTACAAGATGTGAAATTAAGTTGATTTAATTAAAAAATGATTTGCAAGGTTGCAATCCTTGGTTTGAAATATATTTGAGAAAAACAACAAAGGATTGCAAAATGCATTATCACATAAATGGAAATGCTTGGGAAAAGATTTATGAATTTTTAATGACGGTAAAGAGGATACACTGCAAAAATA
>NZ_QLIT01000037.1 GCF_003574485.1 Facilibium subflavum | reverse complement strand
GCCTTAATAATCACATCTCCAGTAAACACCTCTCCTTGCGAAAGACTTAAGTCAAATTTTAAAGTCGCTGATTGCCCTGGCGTTAAAGTTGCACCTTGCTTATCGCCCTGCGCATCAATAGTAAATAAGTATTGATTTGCTCCAATCGCCAAGCTTGGATCAAAACTAATATTTTCACCATTAACAATAACATCTTGCACTTTATAGGTATACGCATCTAACAACGGATCATTAGTAACAAGTGCTTCATAAGTAAGTGTCTTATCTGGTAACACTTGATCAGGTAAGGATGATTGAGTGTCTATCACCAGACCAGGAGAAATATCATCAACCCTAAAACTAAATAAAGATTCCGCTTCCAAATTCGATAAATTCGTCGATTGACTAGAAACATAGTAGGTCGTATTAGGCGTCCATGAATCACTCGCATGAAGCTCAATACCTAAAGTTGCCTGTTGCGACGGCTTTATCATACTCACAATCGATCCCCCTTGACTAGGATCACTTAAAGAAATCAAACTTGAATCAATCACATTGCCATTTTCATCAGCAATAATGAAAGAATCAGAAAGAGAAATACCAAATAAATCCCTCCTACCATCGTTTCTAAGTATAACTGGCGTTTCTGAAGTCCCTTCAGTAGGAATATCTGCAACAATATTGCTACTCACTACTGTTAGATTGCTGTTTGGAATTGAAAGCTTGATCTCATAGCGATAACTTTGTTTATCATTCGTCTCAGTTAAGGTTAGATTACCTGAATAAACCCCAGGCAAAAGCGTACTATCCGCTGGTAAGCTTAAGGTGATCGCTGCACTGCCATTGGCTAAAATCCCTTTATCTTTTATTGAAGCAATCTGTTGTTGTAAAGCTTGTTGCACATCCTGATCAGCAAAATTAATCTCAATATCAAGGTCTTCGTTAGTATTATTATTAAGGCTAAAACTCGTTTGATTATCCGAATTTAAACTTATCGTACCTGTTGGTATGCCTTCAACAATATTGCTATTGGCAACCAAAGGTGGGTAAAAATCCTGTGCCGTCTGACTGCTGAGTCTGACAGCCTGTTTTTGCGAGAAATTATTGTTAATCTTATCCTCATTGGCTTTAAGCGCTGCAAGATTATCCGGGCTTATATCCAGGTAAAAAACCACATTTTTGGTGTCTTGTGGCAATAAAATATCATCAATAGTCACAATGCCCGTCTGGTTATCGTAGCTTATTGAACTATCTTGTTGAGTCAGGCTGCTTAATACTAATGCCTGCCTTAATTGCGCACTTAAACCAGACAGATCTATTTTTAATCCAGTCATTGCCGTGCTGGTGTTATTTTTCACAGTAAAAGTAACATCACTCCCTAAGCCAAAAACAACAGCACTATTAACATTAATCCCGTTAATAGGAAGCTCATTTTCGTTAACCCCTTCTGTTTGGATAACTGGCGTATCCACTTCTACTGTTGTTTCACCTTGTTTAACATCAATGCTGATCTTGCCGGTGATCGACTCCCCTGCTGCTGGGGTAACTGCGCATTGATAAGTATATGTCATGCCATCTTTAAGCAGATTATCCACAGGCAGCGTCTCACCTACCCACTGACATTGTGATGCATCAATACCTGCTGGATGTTCAATCGTTTGTACCTCAAGATCTCCTGTAACTGGCGTGATGCTAACTTCATAATTCACACTTTCATTCGCTTTTATTTTATTGGGAAAAGCTTTAGGCGCAACGATGGCAACATCACTGCTATTCTCAAGTACTTGAATCTTAGCAAGGCTGATATCTGCTAAGATATTTTTGCCATCCCCTATCGTCTTAATATCTGCAATCTTATTCATTCCAGTCGGAGCCACCAAGGTTATTGTGCAACTGTCTCCTGGTTTAAGATCCTTATTTTGACAGGTTTGAGAAACATTGCTCGCTAAACTTAACCCATCCAGGTTAAAAGCCGTCAATAAATCCGCAGGTAGTTGTGCATCAAATTTCCCTGAATTGTGGATCTGCAATTCAACAACGCTAATTGGATTAGCCAGATCAGAAGAACCAACAAGAATCAGATTGTTTTGTTGATTCGTAAGCGTTGTCATTGCATTTAGCGAGATATCAAAGCTATCTGAGAATAATTGACCATTGCCTCCTGTAAACGTTAAAGAAACCTTGCCTGTGTTCCCGATAGCTTGTGGATTTGCTTTAGCAGCGATAACTAAAGCCTCCCCAGGTTTTAAAAGCTGGCCTTGCGCTAGATTGCTACTTATGCTCACCCCTTCTGGAAGCTTATCTGTTAAACTACTTAACACCAATGAGCCAAGAGAATTACTAGGCAGATTTAATTGAATCATATCTTGCATCTGAGTCTGGTCTAGAAAGAGCTTACTTTTATTTTGTACATAATCATATGGCAATGTGTTTACAATAATTGCAGGATATACTTGTTGGCGATTTGTTGCCCCAATACTTATCACTGGGTTATTACTACTGTTATTGATGAGAGTTGTTTGAAGATATGGATCATCTTTAAATTTTTGCGCAAGTGTATCTTTTAGTATATAGCTAAAGCTTGTTGTCTTGTTTGGTTCAATCCCCAGGAATATCCACCGTTGCAATTTCGCATCATAATAACCATCGCTGCTAGTAAGTTCATAAGCCATGGTGTCTTCTAAGAGGTTGTTAATACCTGATAGATCAACGTATATGGTATTTAAGGCTTGATTAGAGTTATTATTAAGCTCTAGGGTAAATTGTCCATTAGGACGAATACTAAAGTTAGAATTAAGCCCAGCCGGTAAGCTTTGTTGAATAGCAGAATCATCAAATACGGTATCTATTTTCAAGAGACTCTGGATTGAGGCACCACCTGACTCTGCCGTAAAAATTAAATCCCCATAAATTGAGCCAGTTTTAGCTTTGTCTATAGTTGAATAACGGATGGTTTGATTACAGGTTTCCCCACATGCTAAGGTGGCACCCTCGACTCCGTTCCAGCAAGCTTCTCCCGGACCTACTTCTTGAGCATAGTCAAGAATGCTTGAGGTTAACGAAATGTTATTTTTTGCTATACTACTTTCATCAACACCTGTGATAGTAACTGGTGCACATGTTGAAACAGCGGCAAAAACACCTAAAATGCTACTAGGGGCGTCTGCGTTTAAAACTTGAACAGACAGATGGACCTGATCCACTTTAGAAGCACTACTGGGTGCATGAATGACCGTACTTAATTGTAGGGAACCAGGGGCAACAGGTTCTTCAGTTGAGCTACTTTTACTGCTACATCCTGATAGAAGAGCCAAGCTAAGTAATAACCAATATATTGATTGATGCATAAACATACTCCTGTGATATAAAAACACTCATAATCATCGAAAGATAGATCAATTTATGAACATTATTCTGGTGGATGTACTATATAACACCCAGGTTCTATTTTTTTATTGAAATTGTAAGAAAATTGTAAATAATGGATCTTGAACTAAAGCTCTTTTAGAGACTTAATCGAAGTAATCTATAATATTTTTCATAAATCAGACTATAGCAAAGACACAAAATAAGTCCGAAAAATGTTAAACTGCAGTCTGGGTCAATAGAGCTATTCTATCGCTTTCATAGCTTGGTTAAGTACATTCCAAATTTATCTATACCCATCATAAGTCATTTTGCGGTGTTAAGTTGTCAAGCAGTTTATGATGGGTATAGATTAGAACACGCACAAGTCGTAAACAGCTATAAAACGTTTTGTTACATTTGGCTACATAAAGTTGATACTATTTTGCGGTAATGTCATACAAAATTTAAGTTAGCAAAATTATAGCAAGGGAGATGTAAAGCTTTTATGGGTGCATGTGATGAAGATGAAGTTTTAATACCATTAAGTGGTATGGAGGGTGTAGCGTATCTGCTAAATGATTTTGGGCAAATTGTCGATTGCAATGAAAAATTTTTAGAACTGTTAAATGATAGTAAAAAAAACATCTTGCTAAAGCGTTTTATTGACATTGATATTGAAAGTGGCCGCTTAATAGATAGAGTCCATGACCTCATGCTTGGATTGGTAAAAAACCCAACGCAGCATGATATTGAAACTATAGAAGGAGGCCGCTCTTATGTCAAAGTAATCGAGTTTTTGAAACTTGATGATGAGGTTGACCTTTTATTTGAGTCAAGCAAAAGGCTAATAAGAGGTAAAGATGGTAAAGTACTAGGCTTGCTTAATATATCAAAAGATATTGGTGAAGGAAAAGAATGTGAAATTGAAGTAGATACAGTGACGTGGGTCTTGCATGAGTGCAAGCAGTTGCTAGAAGTTTTGATGGGAAAATTGCTATCCTACTTCTATTTGCCAGGTGAGAGAAACAAAGAGTTGATGAAAGACCTGGTTCCTACCAAGCTAGTAAAAGATATTAGCAATGATTTTAACGCTGTTTTCTCAAAAGTCGCACAATTAGCACAAGTCATGACACCTTCTTATGAAAATAACTACAAAAGTTTTGAGTATAAGCTGCTAATTGTATCTGATGAAGGAACTAATCTCCCTTTTTTTACTGAGGTGGTCAAAAGTGAGTGTTTTTGTGTTTATATAAGCACGATTCAAGAAGTTAAAAAGGACGTTGTTTTACAAATGAAGCTAATAAAGGGGTTTTTTCAATTTGTTGTTTTTGATACAACAAATTTAATTAATTTAGGTGATAGTTTGCCAGAACTTCCTTTTCAAACATTGGCTTTGGTTTTGACATGTAAAAAAGATATTAAAGATGAAAATGATTTTTTAGGTAACGACAATGTATATTGTCTGGATAGTGAGGTGATGCATAAGCCCAGAGCAAACAATAATGTAACAACAGTAGCACAGTTGTTTGCCTGTTGGGATCATTTCAGGATGAACCTGATTCGCAAACGGGTTAAACAACGTGGTGTGCTTAAGGTGTTGTTCGTTGAAGATCATTTCAAGTCACAAGAAGCCATCTGTGATTTAATCAGTTCATTTTATGCAACTAAATCTTCTTTTGAAGTTCAAATTATTACTGCTGTAGAAGGGAGTGAATCTTTACACTATGCAATTAACATTGAATTTGATGTAGTTTTGCTTGATTTGGGTTTGCCAGATATTACAGGATATGATGTTGCTTTAAGAATAAGAGCCATACAGGATAGATTCCATTGGCTATTCTCACCTATTATCGTTAATACAGGGCATGATTTTGAAGCGGCATCTTCATCAGGTTATATACAGCGCTATGGATTTGATGAAATTTATTTGAAGCCCAGTATTGTACCAAAGTTAAAATCCATACTAGATAGATATTTACCCAGTGTTTAAGTGAATTCTTTAGTGTGTACATAAAAATTGGTTGACGTTAAGAACTAAAGCAAAACTGCTGTAATTAGAAGAGTTTACAAACCGTATTTTAATTTTTTTGCCAGTGTACAGAGGTTAATTCATTGCAGATGTAATTGAGATATAATAGGAGGTATTTTTATGTGTATTTACCCATTAACAAAGCAGCAGGAAGAGCTATGGTATGCATACAAACTCAACCCTTTCGCTAACAACTACAACATTTGTATGACATACGAAGCTCAGGGTAATCTAGATCAACAAAAAATTGAATCAATATATCAAGCTGTAGGTAATTATTTTGATGCTTTTAAGACAAAGTTTATACTGAGTGATGGTCAGATAAAACAGGTTATTTTAGAACGTTTTAAGGGAGATGTTACTTACAAAGTATTATACGGTTATACAAAAGACCAAGTCTTGGCAACACTTGAAGAGATGAGAGCCATCCCATTTAATCTTGAAAGAGACTGTTTATTCAGGGGGGAGGTGCTTAAAACAGGTAATCAGCAATATTATTTTCAATTTGTCTGGCATCATATTATTTCTGATGGATTGACGACCACACTATTTAGTCAAATCTTTGAGAAGCTTTATAATGAAGGAATAGGCAAACTCCAACAGTTTAAATCGTATTCATTAGCAGATTATCTGCATTATGAAAAAGAAACTATTGCCAAGGAAAAAAACGAAACGGTGGCGTATTGGAATAAGCACCTTGAAGGCTGTCAACAAAATGATCTTGCTAAATATGATCACAATGGCACAACTCAAGTGAAACGCACACGTATTGATATCAACCCTAAAGCTTTAAATCAATTTCTTAAAAAACGTAAAACAACACCATTTATTTTTTTTAATGCATTAATTGCCACCTTTATTTTTAGATGTTTTCATTTAACCGATATTATATTGTCATACCCGAAAAACATACGCCCAAGTGAATTTAGTAAAATCGTTGGTTATTTTGTTAGTATGTTTCCACTACGAGTTCAATTATTAGAGGGTATGACTTTTAATGGATTGCTTTACGATATAAAAGAACAATATAAAAAAAACAAACATTATCAAATGATCGCTTTTGAGGAAATTAAAAAAGTCCTAAACTTTGATTTTTATCCTAATATTTCTGTTGTCGAAACTTGTATTGTTTCTGATACCTTAAAGCTTAATGGTTTAATGATTAAGAACTTAGATATGTTTTATGCTTCACATATCAACAAATTATATTGTGCTTACGACGTTAAATATAAGGTGTGTGAAATTTGGTATAATACAGATTACATTCCTGATAGTTTTATTGCGTACTTTAAATTATTAATGAATGAGGTTGTTATAAATCCCAATAAACAATTGCAAGATTATAATTTAATGTTACCTCATCAAAAGGAAAAAATCTTATATGATTGGAATCAAACAGATAAACCGTACCCACAAGATAAAAGCATTGCTCAGTTGTTTGAAGAACAAGTGACCAAAACACCTGATAATATCGCTGTTGTATCTGAAGAGCAACAACTGACTTATACCCAGCTAAATGCGAAAGCCAACCAGTTGGCTAGATATTTAAGATCAAGTGTTACTATTAAGCCGGATACGTTAATAGCTTTATGTTTAGATAAAAGCGTAGAAATGATTGTTGGTATTTTAGGTATTTTAAAGTCAGGTGGGGCTTATGTGCCAATTGACTCAAACTATCCTGATGAGCGTATTCATTATATACTAAATGATACGAAAGCGATTTGTTTGTTAACGCAATCTGATTGTGTTTCACAGCTGAAAAAACTTTCATCAACAACCATTATAGTACTTGATAATAAATGTTATGAGGATGTGTCTACCGATAACTTAACCTCACAAAACAGTGCTAATAATTTAGCTTACGTTATTTATACTTCAGGTACAACAGGCAAACCCAAAGGAGTAATGCAAACACATAGTAATGTTATTCGGCTTTTTAAAGCTACTGAAAATCAATTTTGTTTTGATCAGTTAGATATTTGGTTATTATATCATGATTATTGTTTTGATTTTAGCGTTTGGGAAATATGGGGAGCATTGTTTTATGGAGGAAAATTAGTTATTCCATTAAAAGGCCAAACTACAGATATGCAGAAGCTGTATCAGTTATGCGTCAAATATAGAATTACTATACTTAATCAAACTCCTTTAGTCTTTTATCATTTTTTAAAAATGTTAAGTGAGCGAATAGGCAGGCATCAAAAGTTAGACTTACGCTATATTATATTCGGGGGAGATAAATTAAATTTTCATAAACTGGATTCATGGCCTGATGTAGCGCATAAATATAAATTAAACACCAATCTCGTTAATATGTATGGAATTACAGAAACCACTGTGCACGCTACATTAAAAAATATTGACCTACTTGCCTGCAATCAACATATATCAAACATTGGTAAAACGCTTCCTGATATGAAAGCTTATGTTTTGGATCAAAAAGACCTTCTTGTTCCAGTTCCCGTAGGCGTTATTGGAGAACTATACATTGGCGGAGCAGGGCTAGCGCATGGTTATTTAAACAACCAAAAACTGACAGATGAAAAATTTATTACCAATCCTTTTGTTACAGAAAAAGACAAAAAAAATGGTTATAATCGAATTTATAAAACAGGTGACCTGGTTAGGTGGCTACCTGATGGTGAACTGGAGTATATCGGACGAAAAGATGCTCAAGTCAAAATTCGTGGATTTAGGATTGAATTATCTGAAATTGAGAATACTTTAGCTCATATTGAAGGCGTTGAGCAAGCTCTTGTGATTAACCGATGCATTAATGATGAGCAATGTCTTTTAGCCTATTATAGCGCTAACTACCCAATCACATCAGAGTGCATTTTGGACAAACTTGCTCAAAAGCTGCCACACTACATGGTGCCAAGTGCTGTTCTACAAATTGATAAAATTCCCTTAACCACTAATGGTAAGATCGATATTCGTGCTTTGCCTGAGATTTCTTTGCAAAGTCGCAAAACCTATATTGCACCAAGGAGTGAACAAGAAAGAATTATTTGCCAAGCGTTTTCTAATATTTTGCCATTTGTCAGGAAAGTCGGCATTAACGATGATTTTTTTTCCTTAGGTGGTAATTCAATTAAAGCCATTCAATTAGCCATTATATTGCAAGCAAACTTTGATATTTCAGTGACTGAGATATTTGATTTACGCACACCACAAGAACTTGCAAAAAATAGGGATATTACGCATGATTTATTAATTTATAAGTTGCAGAAAATTAAACATCATTACCATAAGAATAGTTATAAATCATTAGATAAAGCATCTTTAATAAAAAAAGAGAACTATTTAGCAGAAGTTGCCAATATACCCAAGCAAAATTATACTACAAAACCAATAAAAAATATTTTACTTACAGGCGCTACGGGCTTTTTAGGTTGTAACTTATTAAATCAATTACTCACGCTAACACCTTACCGTGTGTACCTTTGCATAAGAGCCAAAAATCAAATTCATGCAATGAAAAGGATGGAACGTAAGTACCAATTTTATTTTAACCATTCATTAGAAGATGGCTTTAGCGACCGTATTGTTTATATTCCTTGTGATTTAGAAAAGGATCAAATGGACCTATCAGGGCCTGAATATAATAGCCTGGTAAAAAAAATAGATAGTATTATTCATTGCGCAGCTTTAGCAAAGCACTACGGTATTGAACAGGTTTTTTATGCAGCTAATGTTAAGTCCACTATTAACTTGCTCAATTTTTGCTCATTGACAAGGTTTAAAGATTTTCACTATATCTCCACTTATTCAGTGATGCCTGGGGTAACACAAAATCACAATGAAACAGTGTTTACAGAAGATGATCAACTGGATGCTAATGGGCAATGGGATTCACCTTATAATAAAACGAAGCATCTTGGAGAGCTGAAAACCATTGAATGGCGAAAAAAAGGTATCAACAGCAATATTTATCGAGTTGGTAATTTGGCTTTTATGCAACGCAATGGTCAGGTGCAAGAAGATGTAAAAGATAACTCATTTGCCAATTATGTCCAATTTATTGCCAAATTAGGTTGTATTTCTGAAATTATAGATAAAGTAGAAATCTCCCCGGTAGATACAACAGCAAAAGCAATAGTTAAATTGTTTGATAAAATAGAATTAAGTAACAATACTTATCATGTATTTAACTCACAGTCCTTTTTTTTATCTGAATTATTTCAGCTCATTGGCAAAAATATTAGAAATATCAGTTTTGATCAATTTATCGATCGCATAATTAAGAATCTCCAAAATGATAGCAATAGTAATCTAATTGGAAGATTTTTGTTGCGTATGGGATGGCAACAAGATAAGGATAATTTTATGCGTAAATTCGAGCTTTTAATACTTCAAAAAAAGACTGAAAAAATTTTATATCATCTGGGATTTAAATGGGACAGTGACAATAATTTTGCTTTAAAAAATTATTTCTTAAATGTAATAGGGAGAGAACAAAAATGCATTATATAAAAACACTAGAGGATCTTATCCCAACAGTAAAACATTTAGAGCCAGTAATTCCTGGAAATTTTTATTGCCTTAATTTGCTACATCAAGTTGTATATGTCAATCAATCTACTGTAAAAGCAACTGGTGCAAGATCTAAGGAAACCTTAGAAGGGATGAGTTTATTTGACCTTTATCCAAATGACATTGCAAAAAATATGATTAATAATCAAAAAAAAGTTATTCAAACGAAGAACATATTGATTGTCGAAGAGTGTATTAAAGACATTACAACAGGGGAAAACAGATTTTTTGATGTCACTATTTCACCGATATTTAATGACGAAGGTGAACTAATTGGTACTTCTGGCATTTCGATTGAAATTACTAAACGCAAAGAGCTAGAAATTAAAACCAAACAGCAAAAAAAGGAATTAGAGCTAAAAGAACAAGATAAAAAAGAGTTTGTTAGAAGTTTTTTGCATGATTTTAATGTGCCAGCCCAAGTAATGTTGGCAAATACGCATCAATTAAAAACGACAGTTCTATCTCAAGATAGCGAAAAGTTAGCTGCTTATGCTCAAGGAATTGAAGAAGTCTGTTTAGGACTCATATCCATGTTAAATCAACTAAAAGATGTATTGCTAAATGATAGATTTCAGGAAAAGGCTTATTATAGTAACTTTAGCTTTTATCAGCTATTAGAGCATGAAATAGATCTGGCAAAATCGCTTGTGAAATTTACTGATGGTTTGATATTAAGTGATCAACTAAACAAAAATTTGCCCAATATGGTTAGTAGTGATTTTGTAAAGGTAACACAAATTGTACGCAACTTACTTTCTAATGCAATTAAGTTTACTAAAAAAGGTATTATTAACATTTATGTAACATTAATGAATATTGATGATTTTGGTTATCAGGTAAGAGTTATAATCGCTGACACAGGCATTGGCATTGACCAGGGAGATTTTGAGAGAATATTTGAATTTGGAACCCAGCTACACTCATCATATAAAACGAATTTTCATGGTACTGGAATGGGGCTTCATATTGTCAAAGCTAATATAGATGCATTAGGTGGGAAAATATCAGTAGAAAGTAAAATCTATCATGGAACAAGGTTTATCGTCGATATTCCGCTTAGGTATCCTGAAGATATTGATAAAAGCACACCACCCCCATATTAAAAAGCACACCACCCCCATATTAAAGAGAAAACTTAACAGTTTTTAGCAGTTGCTAAGGGTCGAGAGGCACAAAAAGTTGCATTGTATGATTGCCCATAAATCATTTCATAATTTTGATAATTTTGCCATCTTGGCCAATAAAACTTTTTTCCCACCACCGGCTTTAAAGTCAATATGATAGCATTTATCATCACCTTGACCTTCAGCTTTTAAAAACACCCCAATCCCAAATTTTGGATGATTGACAAACTCGCCTACTTTAAATGGATTATCTTCTTTTTGTTGTTTGATAAATTCAAAAGGTGAAACACCAAAACCAAGCGGTTTTTTATTGGCTGTATGGCTTCTGATCTCTTTGATATAGGCGCTAGGAATCTCATGTAAAAAGCGCGATTTAATTTGGTAGTTAACATCACCATATTGGTGGCGCACCTTGCTAAAGCTTAACGTTAACTGCTTCATCGCTCTTGTAATACCCACATAACAAAGTCGTCTTTCCTCTGAAAGCCTGTCTTCAGCCTCAATTGACCGTGATGAAGGAAACAGGCCATCTTCTAATCCTGTCATAAAAACATAAGGAAACTCTAAACCTTTTGCGGTATGCAATGTCATCATTTGCACACAGTCAGTATTTTCATCAGCCTGCATCTCACCTGATTCCAAAACCGCAAAAGATAAAAACTCAACCAATAATTCGTCTGCACTGTCAACAGCTTCCATAGGTGGTATAAACTCAACTGCAGCGTTGACAAGCTCCTTTAAGTTATCCAGTTTTTGCTTGGATTTTTCTGAGTTGGTTGATTGATACATTATCAAGAGCCCAGATTGATCGATGACATAACGTGTCAACTGACCTAAATCCATCACTTCCTGCATCGATGCCATCTCATCAATCAAATCCATAAATGATTGTAATGGCTTAGCTGCACGTGAGCTCAACACTTTATTTTCGATCATCTCACAAGCTGACTGCCATAACGATAGATCGTGATCTAAAGCATATTGACGAATAGTATCCACAGTTTTTGCACCGATACCACGTGCGGGCACATTTACAATACGTTCAAAAGCAAGGTTATCACCACGCAATGCAATCAAGCGCAGATAAGCCAGCGCATCTTTGATCTCCGCACGCTCAAAAAAGCGTAAACCACCATAAATTCGATAAGCAAGACCTTGTTGCAATAAGGCTTCTTCAATCACACGCGATTGCGCATTGGATCGATATAAAATGGCAATATCTTTTAAGTTAGCCTTACTTTCCTGGTGAAGTGCCTGGATTCGACCAACAATATAGGCGGCTTCATCTCGCTCATTAAAAGCTTCATAAAGCGCAATTTTTTCACCTATTGGCGCTTGAGACCATAAGGTTTTTCCCATGCGTCCCATGTTATTTGCAATCAAGGCATTTGCTGCATCTAAAATCGTTTGTGTTGAGCGATAATTTTGCTCTAATCGTACGGTTTCTACATCGGCAAAATCATCCACAAAATGCTGAATATTCTCCACCTTAGCACCACGCCAGCCATAGATTGATTGATCATCATCACCTACGGCCATGATTGTATTATCACCCGTTTTTAAGCATTGCAACCACTTATATTGAATTGTATTGGTATCTTGAAACTCATCAACCAGGATGTATTGAAAACGTCGCTGATAATAGCTTCTAACCACCTCATTATGCTGTAACAACTCATACGCATATAAAAGCAAATCAGCAAAATCCAAAGCATTATCCGCCTTTAATCTCACCTCATAGGCTTGATAAATTTTCAAAATCTCACTGTCAACTTCATGTTTGTTGATATCAACACTTCGAATACCTTCATCCTTTTTACCATTGATAAAGCCTTGAATGAATCGCGGTGGATAAAATTTCTCATCTATATTTAACTGTTGTAAGACTTTTTTAATCAACTGTAACTGATCATCCTGGTCTAATACTTTAAAATGCCGATCAAACCCAAGCTCTGAAGCATGTTGCCTTAAAAGCCGATGCGCAATCCCGTGAAAAGTACCAATCCACATTCCATGCGTTGAAAAGCCGAGCAAGGCTTCAATCCGCGCTCGCATTTCTCTGGCGGCTTTATTGGTAAAGGTTACTGCCAGTATATTAAGCGGTGAAACTTGTTTTTTCTGACATAAATAGGCGATACGATACGTTAAAACACGAGTCTTACCACTGCCAGCACCTGCTAAAATAAGCGCATTTTTATCGTCTAAGACAACCGCTTGTCGTTGTTCTTTGTTTAATTTTTCAAGATCTAAAGTCATGTTTTTATGTAATTTATGATTGAGATGGCTGAATAATCACGACAGGTGGTGTATAAACAACCGCAATAATTAAACAAACAAGCCATACGATTAAAGTAAACCCAAATAGTAAATTGATAATAAAAATCAAAATACTGTGTGGATGACGTTTTTTAAAAGCAATGTAGCTTGGTAAAAAATAAATCAGCAAAATGATTAACGCCGCAACCAGCAACAATGAAAATGGTAAAAACCATAAAATACCAGCAACGATAATAACCAATAATAATAAATTCAATAAGATAGACATCTATCTTTGCCTACATCACATACTTTTTCACCATAATAACAAAGTTATTTCAATGACCACTAGCTTTTCTTTTGTTTTTTTGGTATGTTTTGTCGCGGATTCTTTTGTTAATCCACTTTTGCACCCGTAGCTCAGCTGGATAGAGCGTTGGCCTCCGGAGCCAAAGGTCGGACGTTCAAATCGTCTCGGGTGCGCCAGCTGTAAAGCCTTTCATACAGAGCTCTAAGACGAAATCAAGAAAATTCAATAATTCAAACAAAAGCAACCTGTGGTAACACTGTGGTAACAAAAAAATTACGCCTTAATGTCCTTAAGCGTCAACTATGTACTTGAAGGCGAAACATTTCAATGCAGACTTTTCGAAATGGTTTATTGCTGCGCTTGACTATCAACCAAGCTACTTACCAAATAACTTAGCATGTGAGCCAATATCAACAAGCCTCAAAGTATCGTCTTCAATAATAAAATATAATAAGAGATCATCTGGCTTTATATGACATTCACGCACACCCTTAAAGTTGCCCTTTAGCTCATGATCACCAGGGTAAACGCATCTAAATTCTAGTATTTATCTGGCCTACTGCTGGAATATAGTGCATCTTATCAGTTATAGCAAACTAAGTATCAATTTGAATTATTATGGATAGTATTTTCGTTGAATGTTTTAAGGAATTAAAAGACCCTCGTGTTGATAGGACAAAGAAGCATTTGCTACTGGATATTATTGCGATTGCTATTTGTGCAGTAATTTGTGGTGCAGAAGGCTGGGAAGAAATTGAAGACTTTGGAAAAGCGCGTCAAGATTGGTTTTCTAATTTTCTAGAGCTGCCTAATGGAATTCCCTCGCACGATACATTTTCTCGTGTTTTTGGTGTGTTAAAGCCATTGAAATTTCAAGAGTCCTGCATGAAATGGTTTAGAAAGGTACAAGCACTATTACCTGAAACGGTTATTGCAATCGATGGTAAAACACTCAGAGGTTCTGCACGTAACAACCAGG
>NZ_QLIT01000036.1 GCF_003574485.1 Facilibium subflavum | reverse complement strand
GGGGCTACTATATTGATGAATATGGTATAAAACATATAGTTGAAGAGGAAATAGACTAACGTGTTGTCTATACTTGTTTGTGATCATATCAAATTTTAGGAGTGCATTTATGCATCAAATTAAATTTTGGCTATTATTGAGTGTGAGTTTTTTATTAGGGTGTAGCAGTTCTGACAGTGGTAGCTCATCAGCTAGTTCATTGCAATTAAATTCATCTATACAGGCGCCAGAACAAGCTCAAAAGGGTGATTTAGTTCATGTGAAAATTAAAGCATTTACTAATGGAGGGTTGCAATCAGTGGCAGCTTCTGGAGATTCTCTTCCTGGCGTAGCCTGCTCAGCAATTAAGATTACAGGGGTTAAGGATGAGACAACGGCTGATAATGTTGACCTTAAGCTCATTATACTAGACTATGACACACAAGTAGGTCCTGGAAAAGCTTGCTGGAACGGAGTAGAAGGAGCAAACCTTGAATGTGGTGAAAGCTGTAATCAGATGATACGTTATGCAACCAAGGATGCGTCCCAAACAGGAAGCATCGATGGGAAAATAACCTTTGAAACGCTGTCACTAAATACCAAAGGGCGCACAAGTGTGAAAATTAACACAAATTTTATAAATGACGATCAGCGAAAAAAATTACCATTGACGATTATTCCAACCTTTAAACTGCGCCCAAATGCAGAATTTACAATTCAAATTAATAATACGTCTAATGAAACACTTAATACGGTTTATGTGGATTTTTCAAAGCTAAATTTATTGTTTCCAGAAGGTATTGACTACGAAAGTGTGGGTGACGGTTATTATGATGCAACATCTCAGCGTTGGATGGTTCCAGGGATATCGCCTGGAAAAAGTGTCACGTTGACCTATAAATTAAAAGACGTTGTGAGCGAAGAATTAAATAAGGTATCAGTTCAGTCTGCATTAGCAGATAACTCAGCTAAAAATCCAATACTATCTGTTGGCGCTGTTGATTATCAGACTGTTTACCCTTCGATAGGTGTCAGTAGATTACCGTATGACTATGTCAGCAGTAAAAAGAAATTTGTACTAAGTGAAAACCAATTTCAGGACAGCATTCAAATCTCTTTACCCAGTAATGCAATTTCTCCGTTAACTTTTATAGGTATTGATCGCACAAGCTTGCCACTAGGACTTGCAGTAGAAAGCTCAATTCCTGAAGGAAGCATGCTTAACCCAGGAGAAACAATGATGGTTAGAATAAATGCAAATGCAAATGTACAGACTAGCTCAGGGTATTTAGGAATAAAATTTTTAGGACGCGGTCAAACCTATGGTGATACATTAAGTGTTAACGTTAATGCAATGACAACGCTTAC
>NZ_QLIT01000035.1 GCF_003574485.1 Facilibium subflavum | reverse complement strand
ACTGCACAAATAGCAATCGCAATAATATCCAGTAGCAAATGCTTCTTTGTCCTATCAACACGAGGGTCTTTTAATTCCTTAAAACATTCAACGAAAACACTATCCATAATAATTTAAATTGATACTAAGTTTGCTATAACTAATAAGATGCACTATATTCCAGCATTAGGCCAGATAAATACTAGGATTTAGATGCGTTTACCCTGGATTCAACTTGCAAGATAGTGTAGAAAAAAGCACTGAGAACTAAAACCGTAAAACTACCAGTAGATAAATACCCACAGATGAATCCATTATTCTTTGTCTATAATGGCACACGCATTATTCTAAAGGCAACCTGTCTTTCTTGCATTTACGCATAAAATAAAAAACCAGCCAGATAATACTACCTAATAAGCTTCCACCGGCTAGACCAATAATGACACACCCTGTTATCAACGGCACAAAGATCTGATGCATGTGGGTAAACATTTCATGCCAGGCAAGGGATTCTTCATGAAAAACAGGGACAACGCCATAAAGCCAACAACCAAAAACATAGGCACCATAAAGCATTGGAAGCATTGTGACTGGATTGCTAAGCCAGACAAGCCCAACAGAGACAATAATATTAGCACGCAGTACAAGGGCCAATATTGCCGCAGGAATCATCTGAAAAGGCATTGGCATCATCGCCATAAACACACCGATTACTGCTGCTCTTGAAAGCTCTGATTGTCCAAAATGCCATAAAAAATCATGGTGCATATGCGCATGCAAAAATCGTAACCACTTATGTGTTTTTAATTCTTCTTTAGTTGGAAAAAATTTTCGCTTGAATGCCATTTATATCACCAGTCGTAGCACCTTTGATCTTATTTGATTTTAACAAAGCTTTGCATGCCTTGCTAAGCTTTTGATTACTTTAATGCTATAATAACCTATCGCTATCCTAACAAGATTAGTCTATATGTTGACAAGCATCCCCTTTTTTACGAAACGCTATGCAATCATCAATGCTTTTAAAGCCTCTGTTGCAAGTTTAATTGCCTATTTTATTGGTCTTTTACTAGGCACATGGCTACAAGAACCACGTATGTATACATGGATTGTGATTACCGTTTTGGTTATTATGTCAAGCCAGCCAAATCTAGGCGGAGCGTTGGACAAAGCGCTAATGCGCATGCTTGGCACAATTATCGGTGCTGCTGTTTCCATTATAAGTCTACTTGCCTTATCAAATTGGCATACCCTGCAGATTCTTGTTTGTCTAATTTTTATTTTCATTGGCGTATATGTTGCAACAACCAGTAAAAAATACACTTATGTTGGGGTGCTCGGTGCTATCACTGTTGGTATGATTTTAATGGCTGAGCACACAACGATTACCTTTGCCTTATATCGCTCTTTTGAGGTGCTTCTAGGCGCATGTATTGCTTTATTGACCAATCGTTACCTATTACCCATAAAAGCAAGTAAACGGATTATTGAAGCCTATAAAAACACTGTTTTTTGCATACAACAACTGCATCAAAAGCTTTTTCAGAAGGATGCTTATGAAAATGTTCTATCTGATACTTTTTCACTTTTCAGCCAGCAAATCGCATTACAAAAGGAAATCAAGCTTGAAACCAAACGAAACCTTGACTGTTATAAAGAAATCACGCATTTAACTCGACGTTTATATCGCTATGTCTGTGTTGTATATGAATACATTCATAATTATCCACAAAAGCATGAACGCTTTTCCCATCAGCCTGAATTCATACAGCTTCACAACCTGATTGATAAGGCACTGATTGATTTGGCCAATAATTTCCATAACCATCACCTAAAGCGAACACTTTCTTTAGACACCATACAAACACAATTAGAAGCCTTCAAACAAACCTTAAACTTAGAAAGCCGTTTTCACCATGCCAGCACACTTATATTCTCGCTAGAAACGATTATTACAACAATCAAAGGTATTGATCAGGCACAAAAGCAGCTTTTTGCCACTTAATTTAATCTGTTAATTTTGATACTATAACGGTCTATCCATATAGCAAAAAAGCTTGAAACGTTAAACAAACAGAGTAATTCATACATATGCATAAAACACAAGAAAATCACAAAAAGGTTGTTTTAACCGGTGTGACCCCTTCAGGCACACCACACATCGGCAATTATATTGGCGCTATTAAGCCGGCACTTGACATGGCCAAATCTTCAGCGTTTGATGCCTACTTCTTTATTGCAGATTACCATTCATTAATCAAGCTATGGGATGCAAGCGTTCGACAACAATATATTTATGAAATTGCTGCAACATGGCTTGCCCTTGGGCTTGACCCATCAAAGGTGATTTTTTACCGTCAATCAGATATCTCAGAGATTTTAGAGCTCAATTGGATTTTAACTTCTATCGCAGCCAAGGGGCTGTTAAACCGTGCGCATGCATACAAGGCGCACGTCGATGAAAATCGGGCACAAGAAAACCCTGATTTAGATGCGGGCATTACGATGGGGTTATATAATTACCCAATTTTAATGGCCGCTGATATTATTATGTTTAATGCAGATTTAGTGCCTGTTGGTAAAGATCAGGTTCAACATATTGAAATCGCGCGTGATATCGCCAATCGTTTTAACCATATTTACAAAACCAGTTTGCTAAAAATACCAACGGCAATGGTTGACGAGAGTTGTCAAACAATCCCTGGACTTGATGGCCGTAAAATGTCTAAAAGCTATGGCAATACCATTCCATTGTTTGCACCCTCTAAGAAGCTTCGCAAACTTATCATGAAAATTAAAACAAACTCTCAAGCACCCGAAGAGCCTAAGTCTACAGAAGGTTGTACAATTTTTTCATTATATCAACAATTTGCCAGTCAAGAAGAAATTGATCATCTTGCAGATGAATACCAAAAAGGTATTGGCTGGGGGCAAGCCAAACAAATTTTGTTTGAAAAAATAGATGAAGTGCTCACACCTTTTCGCGAGAAATATGAACACTTGCTGGGTAACACACACATTATTGATAACGCTTTAGAAGAAGGTGCAAAAAAGGCACGTGCAATTGCCAAACCGCTACTTTCATCAATTAAACAGCAAATTGGAATCTAAACTATGCATTGCTTGATAGCAAACTTTGGTGATGACAGCGTTGCTTTGATTCAGTGGGCTTATGAAAATAAGCTCGATGATGTTATCGTTTTATCTGTGGATACTGGCTGGCAAGCTTCAATCTGGCAGGAACGTCTTGATATTGCACACCAGTGGATTCAAACACTTGGGTTCACACACCACCATTTACCTGCAGAGCATGATTTTAGTGCACTTGTTCGTGCCAGATCACAATTTCCATCACAAAAATTTCACTGGTGTGCCGGCTTTTTAAAAGGAATAACGATTCTAAACTGGCTGGAAGAAAATGATGAAGATGGTCAGGCAATTATCGCACTGGCTAACCGAAGGTCCATGTCAAAAGCTCAGACAGACTTACCTGAGTATATTAAAGAATCTGAGCGTTATGACGATCGAAGGCTTATTTATCCACTTGCCGGATTTGATCAGGATATGCGTGATGCATTGATTGCAAAAACGCCTTTTCAAACACCACTTAACCATAGAAGTCTTGAGTGCCAACCATGTATTCATTTTACACGACGTGACAATAAAACACTGAGTGAAGCTGATATTACGCGCATTATTGCATTAGAAAAAGAAATTGGTCAAACCATGTTTGACCAAGGCTTTAAACACTTTATTGAGACTATTGAAAAGAATACCAACTACTATGATGAGTTTGCAAAAACCTGTAGTTGGGACTATGGCTGTGGACTATGATCTGATGAAAGTGTTTTCATCCAGGAACGATAAGTGCTTTCATCATTGCTGGTAAAGCGCCGCTTATGCTCATTTAATACCATCCCACCTAGCTTTTCATTCAACTGTTGCACTGATTGCACAAAATGATCAAAACATGCAACAGCATCGTAAAATTTTACAAGCTTGTTCGCATTTAGCACACAGGTAATACCAGTGAAATTCTGATCATGCAGTTTTGTGCTATCAAACTTCCCAAGTGTGTCATCAGGTAATAGGCTGTATAGCACATCTTCATCCTGTGTAATTGCTTGGAAACTACCTTCTTCCTTGTTTAAATGCAAACCAAATTGCTTAAACAGGTTTGAAAGGTCCTCTCCATTAAAGACATAACCTCTTGGTGCGCTAATATATAGAACTGCATAGCCTTTTTCCAGCACGGGGTAAGTCACTTGTGTGGCCTCAAATTGCGCCACTTCTTCCTGTGAAAACGGATCTACCTTAATATCATCATCAAGCTCAATTTTGGTAATATCTTCATTTATCTGTTTACCTGATGCTTGCACTTTGTGTTGCGATTTTGTCTTCTTTGACTTTTTAGACGTTTTCTCTTGCTCTTGCAAGGCTTCAAGCTCTGCCATTTGCGCCTTATAACGCTTACGCTTGTTACGGCGAAAAGCATCAATTAACAAGAGCACAACAACCACAATGCTCAACAGTAAAATAATTTGAATCTTGTTCATAACCTATTACAATTTTTCATCCTGTCTATCGCTCTATTCTAATCAATGCCCGCTTAATTAAAAAGGTCTAAACAGAGAAAACGTCTAAGAATTCAGTAATTTCTCAACCTCAGCAACCACTTTATGGTCTGCATCTTGTATCAAACAGTGGTGCAACTGGTAAAACCTTTGTTTAAGGCTCGACACTTTCTCAGGATAATCAAAATATTGCTGTAAAGCTTTTGCACAACTATTGGCAGTTAAATCAGATTGAATCAACTCAGGAACAAGCGCTTCTTTAGCAATAATATTGGGCAAAGAAAAATAAGGTGTCTTAATCATTTTCTTCACAAGAACTTCGGTTAACTTCGCAACCTTGTACCCAACAACCATGGGTTTTTTATATAACATTGCCTCTAGCGTTGCCGTGCCTGATGCAAGTAAAACATAATCACAGGCCTGCAACACCTGATGCGCTTTTTGATCAATTACTTTAACATCCAGCTTTTGTATCAAGGCTTGATGTGTGTCGATTAATGAATAAAGTGAAGACTTTGCCACCGGCAGCACAACCTTAAACTCATAACCTTTATTCTTTAGCTGTATTAAGCTTTCTAAAAACAAGGGTAATAGACGAGAAATTTCTTGTGCTCTGCTGCCTGGCAACAACGCAACCCATTTGCTGTTTTGATCAAGCTGCAAAGCAGTTTGTGCTGATCTCTGATCTTCCTCCAAGGCAACCTTATTGGCCAATGGGTGACCAACAAAAACAGCCTTATGGCCATGCCGCGCATAAAATGCCTCTTCAAATGGTAAGATCGCCAACACAACATCTGTTGCCTTTTTAATCTTTTTTATACGGCTTTCACGCCATGCCCACACAGAAGGACTGACATAGTGAATCGTTTTCACACCTTGCTTTTTTAGCTTTAACTCGACAGGTAAATTAAAATCAGGGGCATCAATACCAATATAAATATCAGGTTGGTGTATTCTAAAGTGTTTTAATAAGCCATGACGAAGCTTTAAGATTGCAGGCAGGTGCTTGAGTACCTCAACAACACCCATCACCGACAGTGTTTCAATCGGATAAAGGCTTGTCAAACCTGCTTTAATCATGCCAGGGCCACCAATACCCTCAATGATTGCATGTGGATATTGTTTCTTTAAAAGTGCAACAATACCTTGACCTAATTGGTCTCCTGAAAGCTCTCCTGCAACAATGGCAATCCGCATTAGCGAATAATACCTCGCTGTGACTGCTCAATCAAAGTGACAAAACCGCTTACTTCAGGTACCGTTTTCTCCAACTCTTTTAGCTTTTCGATGGCTTCGACCAATCTCAATCCTTGACGATAAATAATTTTATAAGCCTCACGTAAGCTTCGAATTGTACTGGAGGAAAAACCTGCACGCTTTAAACCTTCAACATTGATACCACAAGGCGATGTCTTAGGCGATGAAGCGACCATTAAATAAGGCGGAACATCTTGCGTAATCAAGGCCATATGGGAAATAAAGGCGTATGAGCCAATATGACAAAACTGGTGCACACCACAGCTGACACCAATCGTTGCATGATCATCTACATGCACATGTCCAGCAAGACCTGCGCTATTGACCAATGTAACATGATTGCCAATATGGCAGTCATGGCCAATGTGCACATAGTTCATAATCAAATTGTTGTTTCCAACACGTGTGATTCCATCCTCTTTTGCCGTTCCTCCATGAATAGTTGCACATTCACGAATAATATTATTATCCCCAAGAATCAACTGTGAGAACTCGCCATGAAAAGTTCGATCAATAGGTTCTTCACCAACAGAAGCAAATTGAAAAATGCGATTATTCTTACCAATGATAGCATTTTTCCCAATCACCACATGGGAAGACAAATGACAACCTGCGCCAATTTGTGCATTTTCACCAACAATAGTATAAGGGCCAATGATAACATCATCGGCAATTTTGGCACTTTCATGAATGATAGCGCTTGGATCAATCACGTTTATACTTCCCTATAAGCTGCAGTAAACTCAGAACTTGCAACAACTTCACCATCAACCAAAGCTTCTGCACTACTTTTACAGACGCCCTTTTTAATTTTACCCATTTTCCCTTTAAATACTAGCACATCACCTGGCACAACGGTCTTTTTAATTCTAAAATTGTCTATCCCTGCCAGTACAAACAGTTTTTTTGCATCTATAGACTGATCTGCAGATTGCATCATTTTCATGCCAAGAATTCCAATAGATTGCGCCATAGCCTCAGCAATCAATACCCCAGGCATAATTGGTTGCCCAGGAAAATGGCCATTAAAAAACTCCTCATTTGCAGTCACATTTTTTTGTGTTGTAATCGTTCCTGCATCAACATCCAGTGCAAGCACTTTATCAACCAGTAAAAATGGGTAACGATGTGGTAAAATTTCTTTGATTTGTTGTACATTTAATTGCATGTTTCAGCCTTAGTCATCTTAAATTTAAAATCATTTCGAAAAATAATTGTGAATCATCACACTTTACAAAATATAATCGTATTTTCGTATTATGATTTGCTATTTTTCTCAAGCATTTTAACACGATTTTCCAGTTTATCCAGGCGAAAAATCCGCGCATTGACGCGTTTCCATTCCATATGAGGCCGTGCGTTGAATGCCGCTGTATAAAAACCAGGCTGATCAATGTCCTTACTCACATTAGAAGCAGCACCCAATAACACATTATCACAGATAGATAAATGGCCACTAACACCAACCTGACCGCCTAACAAACAATTCTTGCCAATTGTTACCGACCCTGCAATACCCGTTGAGCCTGCTATTGCTGTGTTCTCACCAATACAAACATTGTGTGCAACTTGCACCTGATTATCAATTTTCACTCCATCAGCGATATAAGTATCATCAATCGCGCCGCGATCGATAGTTGTACTGGCACCGATTTCGACATTGTTACCAATATACACACCACCGATTTGTGGAATTTTTTGCCAATTGCCTTTTTCATCTTTAGCATTGCCAAAGCCATCCGAGCCAATCACAGAGTTGGCATGAATAATACAATTCTGGCCAATTTTCACATCATGGTAAATGGTTACATTTGGTTTGATCTGTGTATTTTCACCAATTCTAGAGAAATCAGAAATGACACAATTTGCGCCAATCACTGCATTTGCAGCAATTTCAACCTTAGCACCAATGACAACGTTTGGCCCGATACTGACGTGCTTATCAATAATCGCTGTTTCATCGATCACTGCACTAGGATGAATGGATTGCACAATTTTTGGCTGGCGGTCAAACAACCCTGCAACTTTTGCAAAAGCCAAATAAGGATTATCTAATACAACGGCATTGGTTGGACAAAAAGGAATATTTTCTTCAGTCAAAAGTACCGCTGAAGCCTGTGTTGTTTTTAAATCTGCTAAATATTTGGTATTAGAAAGAAAAGATAGCTGCCCTTTAGTAGCCGTATTTAGCGTTGCTAATTTATTAACTTGAACCTTTTCATCACCATGAACATAGCCACCTAACTTATCTGCAAGATCTTTTAATGTGTACATCATGATACTCCCTTTTACATTTAGTAATGGAGGCTTATCCATTACAAAAAAAGCCCCTGAATAAACAGAGGCCTATGTATCTGCAAACACCAGCATTATTAAAAACAGTCCTTAGTTCATGCTGAATTTTTTATCATAAATAAATTATGCAGCAACTTCCAATGCTTTAATTTTAGCAGTGATGCGGCTTTTATGTCTTGCAGCTTTGTTCTTATGGATTAAGCCTTTTACTGCATAACGATCCAAAATAGGTTGAAGCTTTACAAAAGTTGCTTTCGCCAACTCTAAGTCTTTTGCTTCAATCGCTTTGATTGTCTTTTTAATAAACGTTCTCATCATTGAACGACGCGCCATGTTGTGCTGACGGTTTTTCTCTGCTTGTCTGACACGTTTTTTTGCTTGCTTAGTATTAGCCAATGTTATTCTCCGTTAATATACTTTAAATTTTAAGTTAGAATTGTCTATACGTTTTAACGTTCGATATTTTGCCGTGACTTGAGCAATATGTCAACATTTTCATCGATAAATTGCACACCTTCGATTGAATTTATTTTTATCAACTGGTGATTACCTTGATTCTATGATAATCTTGGCAAAATTTTTTACAATACTCAAATGAATGACAACACAGTGGGATACACAGCGTAAAATAACACAAATTTCACCTGAAATACACCAATGGCTTTTTGAAATTCAACGCCTAGGGAAAACGCTCAAGGCTAGCTTGCCGGATATAAGGTTGACAAAGCTTGCACAATTTAATGGTTCTATGCAGCCTGATGAACAATCGCTTTTACAAGCAACGGATGCAGACTGTCATATTCGCTTAGTCTCACATCAACATGAGCAAAAACACATTGTGCTTGGCAGAACCATTATTCCAAAAGCAACCTACCTTGCCTACAAGGAAAGATTTGATCAGTTGAATAACCATTCTATCGGTGAGTGTTTTCTATTTTCTCACAAAAACATTGAACGTAGCCAGTTCTATGCCAAAAAGTACGCTAGCCAAACTATACAGCAGTTATTTGACTTCACAGCACCTGTATCAGAAAAAGAAATCTGGGCACGTGCCTCTATTTTTACACTCGATCAAACGCACCAATTACTGATCGAGGAGTTTTTCCTCCAAATGCCACCAATTAAGCTACTTTGCCCATGAAAGCTTATTTTTACCTGACCCGCCTGCATCGACCATTACCAATCTTATTAATCCTGTGGCCAACACTTTGGGCACTTTTAAGTGCAAGTCACCCCCAACTACCACAAGCAAAGCTGCTTTTTATCTTTACCTTTGGTGTACTTCTCACCCGCACAGCAGGTTGTATTTTTAATGATATTGCAGATAGAAAGTTTGACTTTCAGGTAAAAAGAACCAATACAAGACCTATTACTACTGGCAAAATCTCTGTTAAATCAGCGGCAATAACAGGGGGTTTTCTCTTCTTAATCGCCTTTATCTTAGTGCTTTTTTTAAATATCTTTACAATTTTGTTGTCTTTTGTCGCATTATTACTTGCCTTGACCTATCCACTTTTTAAGCGTTTTTTTTCCATGCCACAACTTGCTTTGGGACTTGCTTTTAATTTTGGTGTTATCATGGCTTATGCTGCTGTACAAAATACTATTCCGTTGAATGCATGGATATTATATGTCGCCTGTGTTTGTTGGACAATTGCCTATGATACAATGTATGCCTTGGCAGATATGCCCTATGATAAAAAACTCGGACTTAAATCCTCTGCCATCACTTTTGGCAAACACTTGACACTCATTATTTCACTGCTGCAAACCTCGATGCTTGTGTTATTAATACTGTTTGGACTATTAAATCACTATAATGGTATTTTTTACACGGGTGTTTTGCTCTGCACAGTGTTGTTTTATTTGCAGTATAGAAAATGGCGAGAGAAAGATATCAAGCATTGTATCGAGGCTTTTTCAGCCAACCATTGGGTTGGACTTGTTATTTTTATTGTGATTTTACTTCAGTAGGTTAGCTTGCAAACTGCTTTGCAACAAAATCCCAGTTAACAATATTCCAGAATTCATCAACATACTTAGGGCGTGCATTTCTATAATCAATATAATAGGCATGCTCCCAGACATCACAAGTTAAAAGCGGTGTCACACCTTCAGTTAATGGGCAACCGGCATTACTTGTGCTGACAAGCTCAAGCTGACCTTGTTTTGTTTTGACAAGCCATGCCCAGCCAGAACCAAAAGTTGTAACAGCTGTTTTCGTGAAGGCTTCCTTAAAAGCGTCAAAACTGCCAAATTTGCTTTCAATCGCTGTTAGTAATGCACCTGATGGTTTTTTGCTGCTTTTAGGTGTCAAGCAGTTCCAATAAAAGGTATGGTTCCAAACCTGTGCTGCATTATTAAAAATGCCACCAGAAGATGTGCGAATAATTTCCTCTAGTGATTTGCCTTCAAACTCAGTCCCTGGGACTAAATTATTTAAGTTTGTCACATAGGTTTGATGGTGTTTGCCATAATGATAATTTAATGTTTCCTCAGAAATATAAGGTTCAAGCGCATTTCTTTCATAAGGTAATGCTGGTAATTCGAACATAATTTACTCCTTTTTGATTGACCGACTTTTATGAAATGTTATGATGTACGGGCAATATAATACTAATTACGTACCATTTCAAGGGCATAACCGAAAAAGGGTACCTAAGCACAAAAAGCCAAAGAGGATAAAACAATGAACTTTGCACCTGAATTTGATGAAAAACAAGTCATCGAAACAATTAAACAACAAATTGCTGACAACAGCATTTTGCTTTACATGAAAGGCACGCCAAGCGCGCCACAATGCGGTTTTTCCGCACATGCAGTCTCAGCCGTTCTCGCCTGTGGAAAGCCATTTGCTTTTGTGAATATCCTAGAGCACCCAGAAATCCGTGCGACGTTGCCAAAATATGCCAACTGGCCAACATTCCCACAGCTTTATGTTAATGGTGAACTTATTGGTGGTTGTGATATTATCATGGAGATGCATGAATCTGGAGAGCTTCAAGAAGTTATTGATCAAGCCAAATAATAACTGCCACTAATCGTTAAAATTCACCCTTGATTTGCCTTTGATGCGGCGAACTAACGTCTCAAACTCTTTATAAGGGCTTAGAATCTTATCGAACTGTGCTTTGGTTTTGGCACAAAGCTTATCTGGAATCTCAATAAGCTTTTGCCCGGTAGATAATGTTTTTATCTGAAGCTCACAGACTTTCTCAAGATAATACAATAGATACAGCGCCTCTTCCAGGCTCTTTCCCGTCGTTAAAAGACCATGGTTGCGTAAAACCATCACCTTTTTATGCTTAAGGCTTTCAACAATCTCATCACCTTCATTTTCAAGTGCCAGCCCATTGAAATCGTGATATGCCACATCATCATAAAACCGAAGCGATTGCTGATTAAAGAATAATAAACCACATGACAATGCCGACACAGCAACGCCATAGGTACTATGTGTATGCATGGCACTTTGTATTGTGTTGCTTTTTCTGTAAATCGCCGCGTGAATATTTGTGGCCTGCAGCATGACCGTATACCCATTATCACCAATAATATTGCCATTTAAATCTGTCTTGATAAGATTTGAAGCACATACTTCTTCAAAGGGGACATTTAATGGGGTAATCAACAGCATTTCAGTGTCAGGAATCCGCACGCTTAAATGCGTTGCCAATAAATCATCCCAGCCATGGTAATGCACGATATGATGCGCTGCGGCAAGCTTCACTCTTAATTCTTTTTCAATCAAATTCACAGCTATTGACTCGCTGTTATATATGTTCTGGCATTATTGTACAAATCCCCTCTAGCCAAGTAAATGAAAATATGCTGCAATAAAACTTACCTGATAAAGCGGATAAAACACGATGTCCCAAAACCATAAAAAAATTGTTATCATCACCGGTGGAAGCGCAGGTATTGGCGAGGCTTGTTGTGATAGATTCCATCACAATAACTATCATGTGATTAATATAGACATCAACACACCACAAAAAACGCATGGCACATTCATTCAAGCTGATCTAAGTGATCCTCAGCAAACCCATGATGCTTTTGATCAAATAAAAAAAACACACAAAACCATTGATGTACTAGTCTCTAATGCAGGCATACATTTCTCTGCAAATATTGAACAAACAAGTCTTGATGACTATCAGCATATTATTGCAACCAATCTGACTTCAAGCTTTCTTGTTATCCAGGCGACAATTCAGCTCATGAAACAACAAGGTGGGCGAATTATTACCATTGGCTCAGATCAATCCTTTATTGCCAAGCCAAACTCTACGGTCTATGGCATGACAAAAGCCGCAATTCTTCAATTAACTAAAAGCATCGCTATTGATTATGCCAAATACAATATCACTGCAAATTGCGTCTGCCCGGGCACGATTGAAACACCGCTTTATTGGCAAGCCATCAAAAAATATACAAAGCGTACAGGTGAAAGCCTTGAGAGAATACATGAACAGGAAAAGCAATTACAGCCAGCACATCGCTTAGGCCAACCAGAAGAAGTAGCATCATTAATTTACTACCTGGCTCATGATGCAGGAAGCTTCCTTCTTGGCAGCAGTATTATGATCGATGGCGGTTACACCACACAGTAAATAGCATTTGGTAAGCATTTTCTCCTTTTCTTATCAAAGATTTTCAGACAAACTATCGCATATTTAGGAAAATGACCGACTTAAACCTGTGAAAGCGACTATACAACGATCTCTACTCAAAACTTTTTTATTTATTGCATCATTCTTTGTTGCATTTAATGCATTTGCAACAACCACGCAACCGATACAATGCCACGATTTCCTTACTTACGGGGCTCCTGAGCCTGCCAGTAATAATCACAGTGCTGTGAATAAAGTGAATCAGTATCTTTGCAGAGATGGTTATGTTGTTGGCTACAGCTACTTAACCAAGCAACCGGTATTTGTCGCCTATCATCTAAGCAGTAAATCTGTTGATGTTACCATAAAACGTCATGACCAATTTACACCTGATCCTGCCATCCCAGCACAGTTTCAGGCGCAGTTAAGTGATTATCGAAATAGTGGCTATGACAGAGGGCACCTTGCCCCTTATGCAGCAATGGATTTTAATAAAGAAAGTGCGGCACAATCTTTCTTGCTATCCAACATGTCACCCCAATACCCAGGTCTTAATCGACAAGGCTGGGCGCAATTAGAAAAATACGTGCGTTTCTGGGCGAATATGTACCAATCACTTTTTGTTTATACCGGTGCGATTTATAAAAAAGGAAAAATCCACAAGACAATCGGCAAGAATAAAATTGCCGTACCTGATGCGTTTTTTAAAGTGATTTATGCACCAAAACAGGACAAAACAATCGCTTTTATTATGCCAAATGCCAAAGTCAGCCGAAAGAAAGTTGCACAATATCGCGTATCGATTACAGAAGTGGCGCAGCGTACTGGGTTAAACTTCCTTACAAACCTGCCAAAAGCACAACAGCAAAAGCTCGTTTTAAACACCTCACCAATGTGGCGGACAGCCTATACAAGAAAGGTTTAGTAAAACTAACCTCATAAGAAGAAGTACCCTTATATTTTATATTAAAATCATTTATCTTCAGTTAGAATAGGCTGTTAACACTGTCAAAATTTAAGAAATAAAAATGCAGCAAGTCGAGAAAATTATCCACGGGCGCTGGATTATCCCTATTGTACCTCAAAACACAATATTACAAAATCACGCACTGATTATTGATCAACATAAAATTATTGATATCTTACCTTCTAGTGATGCCTTAATAAAATATCAAAGCAATACAATCGAGCGATTCAACGATCATGCAATCATGCCAGGCCTTATTAACGCCCATACGCATCTGGCAATGAATTTCTTTCGTGGTTTAGCAGATGATTTGCCACTTGAGCGATGGTTAAATGACTATATTTGGCCGTCTGAATCTGCCACACTCTCATCTGAAATGGTGCTTGATGGGACCAAACACGCCTTAAGCGAATGTATTCGCACTGGAGTAACTTGCGTGAATGACCATTATTTTTATCCCCAAAGTGTGATAGAAGCGATTGATCAGGCAGGAATTAGAGCACGCGTTGCTAATTGTATTTTCAACTTCCCTTTACCTTGGGTAAAAAATATTGAAACTTATTTTAATGATACATTAACAACGATTAACAGCACGAAGAATCACCCAAGAATCTATCCTGCCATTGGGCCTCATGCCCCTTATACAGTTGATGATCAAGTAATGGCAAAGGTCACTAAGCTTGCCCAAAAACATCAAGTACCTGTGCATATTCATCTGCATGAGTCATCGCAGGAAGTCAGCAATTATATTAAGGTTCATGGTAAAACAGCAATTCAACACTTTAGTGAACAAGGCTGGTTAAATGCATATACTATTGCCGTACATATGACCCAAATAAGTGATGATGAGCTAATCACAATTGCCAATAACAATGTCAATATTGTACATTGCCCTGAATCCAACATGAAACTCTCAAGTGGGATGTTTCCCTGGAAGCGGCTTAAAGATAATGGAATCAATATCGCCTTAGGCACCGATGGTGCCGCAAGTAATAATGACCTTGATATGTTTGGTGAAATGAAATCAGCCGCCTTTTTAGCAAAACTGCAGTTTGGTGCTGAAAATGTGCATGATTTTGAGATATTGGAGATGGCCACGATCAACGGTGCCAAAGCACTGCACTTAGATGAAAAAATCGGCTCACTTGAAACTGGAAAACAGGCTGACTTTATTGCTATTGATTTAAATCAACCAGAAACTCAGCCTGTCTACAATCCAATATCTCAAATTGTCTATGCAGCTTCGCGCGCCCAAGTCACAGATGTCTGGTGTGCTGGTAAACGCCTGTTAAAAAACAGAGAACTTTTGACAATCAATAAAGCAGAAAATGACCAAAACCAGTATAAATGGGCACAAAAAGTTCGACAAGCCCTGTCTGGAGATTGATATTTATTCTGCTAATCAAAAAGAGGGTAATAATCCGGCCAATGATATTGCTTTGAAACCATATATAATAGTGATTGGATAACAAAATTACCACTATCTGAATTGGTCATTACAGCCAGGCCTTTGCCAGCATTGGGAAACATAATAATAAAACTTTGATACCCTTGATTATGCCCACTTTTCCAAAAATATAAGTTACTTCCCTGCCCTGCTACAACCACACCAAGCCCATAATCTGTATTTGATTGGCGAGTTAACATCTTGTGTGCTAATGCCTTTGGAATCAATCCTGAATGCTTCCCTGTATAGGAATTTGAGACATCTATTAAAAACATTGCCAGATCTTTTGCTGTTGACCACATGCCTCCGGCGGCAAAACACTGATAATCCTGCCATCCACTTGGAATCATTGTAGCAGACCAGCCCTCAAATCCTGCAACAACATGAGTCAGTGCCTTAGTATCTGTCAATGGGAATTGAAAAATACTATTTTCCATACCGATTTCAGGCAGAATCAATTGATTCATAAATTGTGGGAAAGGAACACCTGTTACATCGGTGGTGATTTGCTGTAGCACCTGAAACCCACCACCTGAATAATATTGCTTTGTGCCTGGCACAAAAATTGAGACAACCGGTGGATTATTCGCAGGCTTTTGGCCTTTTAAAATATCAAGCGCATTTGGGAGCAGTGAGCCTTGACGATAACCCGCAAACCCTTGAACCAATAAACCTGATGTCATGCTCATCAATTGATAAAGTGTTACTGGCTTTTGCTCATTGAATTTATTCACTGGTAACTGCCAGCTTGTTAAATAATTATTGATATTATCATCTAACGTCAAATAACCCTGTGCCACAAGATATAATGCTGCATAGGATGATAAAGATTTACTGATTGATGCTGCCTGAAATAATGCATCTTCTCTTACAGGTAGATCATAATTCCATGACAGCGTTTTGACTTTGACAATTTCATTATGATCAATAATCGCATAGCTGACAACAGGTGCCCCATAAACTGCCATTGCCAGTTTCAACTCTTGATCAAAACTCTCAGCATACGCAGGATGGTTAATAGAAGAAATGCACAGTGCACTTAGCAATATATAAAATATGGCTTTCATTATCAATATGCCTTTTTTCTAAAGTTTAGCATAGCAACTTGGAGGTTAACTATCCATTTGCGCAAATCTATACCCCACACCTGACTCTGTTGTAATAAGTGGTTGTTTGTGACAATCGGCGAGTTTCTTACGTAACTGGCCAATATAAACACGCAAATATTGTACCTCATCAGCAAAATACTCACCCCAGATCTCTTTTAGTAATTGTGTTTGTGTGATAAGTTTACCTGCATTTCTGACCAAAATGCTTAGCAATTGAAACTCTTTTTTTGATAAATGAATCAGTTTACCATCGATATGTACCTCATAATCATCGATCGCGACTTGCATATTAGCAAATTTATAGACTTCTGAGGATGATTTTGTGCTTGGCAAATTCACATTAAGCAGTCTTTTAATTCGCGCAACAAGCTCTGGCATATCAAATGGTTTTTTCAAATAATCATCCGCACCATTCTCTAATGCCTTGACAACTTCTTCAGTTTCAAATCGAGCCGATAAGATAATCACCGGTGTTTGAAAATACGCTCGAAGAGAGATAAGCCAGTTTTGTCCATCCATATCCGGCAAACCAAGATCTAAAATCACCAGATCAGGCTGATATTGCTTTAATAAATTACTGGCATGCCTGCCATCTACTGCTTCTAGCATCATAACCTAAAACCAACAAAGTCTTTTTCACAAACTTACGAATCTGTGGTTCATCATCAATAATTAATATCTTCTTATTCATCGTCTTTCATCCAACGGTAATGTAATTTGAAAACAAGTTCCTTGATTATGCCCTTGGCTTATCGCTTTTATCTGGCCACCATGCGCCTCAATAATGCCTTTACAAACTGCCAAACCAAGACCATGGCCTTTTGTGTAACTGTCTTTTTTCTCAATACGATAAAAAACATTAAAAATCTTTTGCAAATCATCTGGATCAATACCTGCGCCTTGATCACAGACACGAATAATGCTATGTGTTTTTTGCCTGGAGAAATCAATCTCAATTCTGCTATCTTTTGGTGAAAACTTTACAGCATTATCTATAAGGTTTAAGAGCACCTGCTGTAATAACACATTATCTGCCACAAGACACACTTGCTTATCTGATGTTGTAAATACAAAATGCCAGTCCGGATAGCGTTGCTGAGATATTGTTTTGAGATCCTGTATCAAATCTACCACAGCAATAGATTGTTTATTAAGCTTTAATGCACCTGATTCAACTTTTAGCATCTGTATGACTTTATCAATGTAATGATCTAACCGTTTTGATTCACTCAACGCAATACCGAGCATTTCATTGATATCCTTTTGTGCAAACACATCACTATAATTCACCACACTGCTCAATGTTCCCATAATAGAAGCCAATGGCGTTTTTAAATCATGTGAGACCGATGATAACAATGACTTTTGTAATTTTTCTTGCTCAGAAACAATAGAAAGCTTTCGCTCCTCTTGTTCTAACGATCGCTTCAATAAGAGATTTGATATTTGTGAAAACATCGATTTTAAAATCAATTGCTCATTCATGAATTTCTCAATACTACTGGGGTATTTAATATAAATTGCCATAATCCCCAAAAGCCTTTGCTCAATCAGCAAAGGTTCAAAATACCAATTAACCCCCGAGAAAGTCTGTGTGCTCATCCCACATGGGCTTTTATGCTGCCAGCACCAACGCGCTGCGACCCACTCTTTTTGATTAAAATGTGGATGTTGTGGGAAAGGCGCGCCCATTTCGCTATTATTTGCGGTGATAAAGACAAAATCATAATGAAAGTAACGAGTTAAGCTTTCTAAAAATATCTCACGGAAATCCTGACTATTATTTGCATGTGTGATCTGCTTTGCAAAATCATAAAGCATTGAAAGCGTTTGTTCGCGTTTTTGTAGCGATTTAAGTGATGTACGTGATTTCACTGTAAGCTGGCTGATCGTTAAAGCAACTGCCATAAAAATAATAAAGGTAATGACTTGCCCTAGGTTCTGTGAACCAATTTTTTTACCGCATCCAAATCAAACTCCCAGAAAAGTTTAAAAATCCACTAAAACTGATTATTGTTTTATCAAATCTTGAAAAAACTCTACGAAAGTACTTCAGCTTCGAAAAGAAACATTCAATCAAATGCCTTTCTTTGTAAATTTCCTTATCATACTCATGTGGCTCTTTTGCATTACTTCTTGGCGGGATGACTATATTACATCCTCTTTCAAGCAAAAATGCATACAAATCCTTTGAGTCATAAGCTTTATCCCCAAGCACATTTGCATCACGCACATCACTTAACAACGCTTTTGACTGGGTACTATCATGTACCTGTCCAGGTGTAAGGATGAACTTGATTGGCAAACCTAGCGCATCAACTAATGTGTGAATTTTCGTTGTAAAACCACCTTT
>NZ_QLIT01000034.1 GCF_003574485.1 Facilibium subflavum | reverse complement strand
GCTTGGCGCACTCATTTTTTACTCCTTTCACATGATAATCTTAACGACTTTTGCCTGCTCGGGGAGATGAAAATTGATCCACATTCCCCCTTGGTTAATTATATCTTTTTTTAAAAGGACGGTGTGTCCGTTATTTATATATAAGTGATACAATATCAAAAGACCAAATTAGATCTACCATAATAACAGCTTCCTTCTTATTACTTTTGATAGACTCAATACAGATACACTTAACCATGGGTGGCGAAGCAACAACCTTTTAGTATGGATGAGAAGATGCTTAATGCGCGTCTTTGCTTTTTAGAACATAAACAAATGAATAATAATCACACCAAGAATACTACCTGCTAATGGCCCTACAATTGGCACCCAAACATAGCCCCAGTCACTGCTGCCTTTATCTGGAATTGGCAAGATGCTGTGTGCAATCCTTGGACCTAAATCTCTTGCTGGATTAATCGCATAACCCGTTGGCCCACCTAGTGATAAACCAATACTCCAGATCGCAAAACCAAATATATAAGGCAAACTGCCATTTGCAAAAGGCAGTGAATTACCATAGCTTATTAATGCACCAACAAAGACAATGAGTAATGTTGTTGCGATCAGCTCCGTTAAGAAATTACCAAATCGATGATGTAAAGCCGGATGGGTTGAGAAAACCATTAATTTAAAATGTGGATTATCGGTGATTTTCCAATGAGGAAGATAGGCAAGCCATACCAATACAGCACCCAAAAAACAGCCGATAACTTGTGCAACCCATAAACTTAGCACAACAGAAAATGAAGAATAAACACCTAAGCAATACTTTGCCAGGGTTACAGCTGGATTGATATCAGCTTGGGGAGAACCTGCAGCGTTGGCAATAAAAACACCCATCATCACGGCAAAGCCCCAACCTGCTGTAATGACAATCCAACCACTATCATTTGCTTTTGATTGTTTCAACAAAACGCCAGCAACAACACCACCGCCTAAGAGTATTAATGTCAAGCATCCAAGTAACTCGCCAAAAAAAGGATTATGCAGCATATCTTCTTACAAAATAGCCCCTACGATTTGTGTAATATATCACAAATTTGCGTAATACCTGTAATTATTTTTAGACTGTATTGTGCAATAGAGTCACCTGAAATAACGAAAATATGTTTATGCTTTACCGCAGCAAGCATTGGCCATTTCTGCCATGTACTTTGAGCATTTCTTTGAAACATATTTTGTGACACACTTCCTGTTTGAATAATAAAATCAGGATTATATTCTAAAATAGCAGCAGGATTAACTTCAAAGCTTATTTGATTGACCTTAGAAAAAATATTTTTTCCGCCACAAAATTCAATAATATCATTTAAAATACCTTGCCCACCAATTGTAAAAACTGGTCGGTTAGATAACTGTAAAAACACCTTAGGCTGTATTTTAAAATTCTTTGGCCTTATGGCTAAAAGCGCCTGGGAAAATTGCTTTGCCAATGCTTGTCCTTGTTTTTTTAGACCAATCACCTGCCCTATACGAACAAATGATTTTGCTAGAGTCTGCAAATTATCTGCTTGAAATACTTTTACCTTAATGCCAAACCGCTTTAAAAGCACTAACGTTTGCTGTGGTGTCTGATATTGCCAGGTAATTACAAGATCCGGTTTGAGATTTAAAATTTTCTCAATATTCAATGCTTGAAAGCTACCGATATTTTCCAGGTTTTGATAATAGGCTGGTTGCCCTGGGTAGGTAATGCTTCCAACCAAATGTGCCGATGATTTTGATTGTGATTTTGGAACAAGTGAAATAATTTCATGGATAATCTCTGTCGTATTTGGTGATAAAGAAATAACGCGCAGGTTACCAAAACCGATATTAAAAAAAACGCCAACAAAAACAAATAGTAATAAGCATCTGATTAATTTCACGCTATAAGCCTTTGTCGATAATATACCCAATCAAATTTAACACCCGGATCCGTTTTGCGATCAGGTGCAATATCACTATGGCCAACAATATTATCTTTAAGTGCTGGAAATTGTGCAATCAAGTCATTACTCAACTGGATCAACTGCTGGTATTGTCTTTCTGTAAAATCTGTATGATCTGTGCCTTGCAATTCAATACCAATAGAGAAATCATTACAGTTCTCCCTACCTTTGTAGGTACTTTTCCCAGCATGCCAGGCACGATTTAGCGTTGATACAAACTGAATGATTTGGCCATTACGTTTGATATAAAAGTGACTTGATACTTTAAGATTTTCAATATCAGCAAAGCTTTCATCTTGATTGATATCCAACTGATTCAGAAAAAAATCCTCAACATTATTTTGATCATATTTACCCTCTGGCAAGGAAATACAGTGAATGACGAGTAAGCGAATATCACAGCTATCAGGGCGCATATTGTAATTGGGGGAAGCCAGTTTTCGTGCAGCCAGATACCAGCCTTCTTTGTTAAACTTCTCACATCCCATCTATCAAGCACCATTATGTGTTGGTTTCATCAAGGCTTAATATTCTTGATGTGGCATCATATTCAATAATCTCAGCATAGCGCGCCCAATCGATAAAAGTACTAAACACACGTTGTGCTTCATCATCACTTAAATAATCCTCAAGCTCAGATAAAAAACGGCTTTCAGGCGCTTTTTTATTTGGCCTTTCTTTTAAAACTTTCACAACATGACGGGCAAGTGGGATATTGTTCATTAACAGCTGTGAAAATAAAATCTTTCTTTCTTCGATATCTGAAGACATAAATTTCTTCCCAAGGCCTGTCATCATAATATCACCATCAGAAACGCTCGCCAAATTCAATACAGATAGCGTTTCAATAATGGGAAATAAATCATCAACGTCTAAACGCACATAATCTGCCAGATCTGGCAAATCAATGGGTCCTTTTTCTTGAAGATCACCCATCTCAGTTAAAAGTCCTGTTAACTCTGAGACTTCAGCATCAGGTAAGCGATAACCAATATTTAGTGCTTTTCTTTTATTCATTCGCTCAGTAAGCTCTCGTGTCTCAGCGGTTGTCATCATCCGATAAACTTCATCAATTAAATCTGCTACAGCAGCATCTTGTGCGTTTCTTGGATGCGCTAAAGTCACTTTCAACTCACCACGAATAAACCCTGGATTGCTGCCAAAGATAATGATGCGATCAGCGGTTAAAACAGCCTCTTCAATGTTATGTGTGACATACAAGATGCCTTTCATTCCATCATTTTTCTCCCACAACTCCAATAAATCCTCGCGCAGGTTTTCAGCAGTCAATACATCTAACGCAGAAAATGGCTCATCCATCAACAGTAAATCCGGTTTCAATACCAATGCTCTGGCAAAACCAACACGTTGACGCATCCCACCAGATAATTCTTTTGGATACGCGTTTTCAAAACCATCCAGACCAATGATATCAATGGCTTTTAGTGCACGCTCTTTTCGCTCAGCAGCAGATACGTTTCTTGCCTCTAAACCAAGCTCCACATTCTGCAATACAGTTAACCAAGGCATTAAGGCAAAGCTTTGAAAGACCATAGAGATATCTGGCACAGGGCCTGATACTTTTTTGCCTCGATAAAGTACCTCACCGGTTGTTGGCGCAGTAAGCCCTGCAATAATACGTAAAAGCGTTGATTTTCCCGAGCCTGATTTACCCAAAAGTGCAACGATTTCACCTTCTTTCATTGTGAAATTAACATCTTCTAATACCACCAGATCCTGCTTATCTGGTTTTCTAAAAGCCTTTGATACTTGTTTGACTTCAATGATATTCTGTCCCATTTCGATTCCTTACATGTTCATGCCAAAACGCTTCTCAGCATAATGATAAAGCCTACGCCAGAATAGTTTATTGGTCAGCACAACAAAAACGCACATCACCACAACCCCTAGTGCAATATTTCCCGTGTGATTGCCTGGCGCATTGTATTGTTCAGAAATATATGCACCAATCCCAGTGGCCGTAATAATAGAGTTTGAGCCCCAATTAATGTATTCACAAACAATACTCGCATTCCAAGCACCACCTGCTGCTGTAATCGCACCGGTCACATAAAAAGGCATAATCGCAGGAAACAGAAACTTTACCCATTTTACAAAGCCTTTTAATTGCATGTTTTTAGCTGCCATTTTTAACTCATGTGGAATTGCCGAGGCACCCGCAATTACATTAAATAAAATATACCATTGCGTCCCAAGCGCCATTAGCAATGTGCACCAGATATTAAAGTTTAAATTAAAAGCAATCACAAGCGTGCCAAAAAGGCCATATAATACATTAACTGGGAATGCAGCAAAAATTTGCGCATAGGGCTGCACTTTTTCAGCAACTTTTGGGCGTAAACCAATCCAGATGCCAATTGGTACCCAAACGATTGATGCCACAATAATCAAAACAAATACACGTATTGCCGTTGCCAAACCATAGCCAAAGACCTTAATCGTTTCATTTAGCCCAATTGGATCATTCGGGTTGTTATAAATAAAACGCCATGCTAAATAAATAAAAACAAGTATGCTTAACATGACACACAACTGCCAAACCAGACTCTTTACACGAGACTCATTTTCCTCAGTCTGCGTGTGTGTTTTTTGATCATAATGTTTGCTTAGATCTTTTTTAAGCCATGATATATTAACGATTCGATTGGCTTGCAATGAAATAAACCGACCAAAGGATTGTAAGACAGCAGAGCGCTGCAATACATTTAGAAACCAGGAGTTTGCACCTGTTTCCTGCTGCATTTCAGTTACCACAAACTTCTCAGACCATGCCACAATCGGCCGGAAAATCAATTGATCATATAAGACGATAACGATTAACATCACAACAATTGCAGCGCCTACTGCAGTAAAATTTCGTGCATCATTAGCCTGGTCGATAAACGTGCCGATTCCAGGCAAATTAATCGTTGCCGAAGTTGTTTTGGAAAAATTAACCACAATCGTTTCTGAAGCAACAATCATAAACCAACTGGCTGACATTGACATCATGGTATTCCAGATAAGCCCTGGCATTGAAAAAGGCACTTCCAGCTTCCAAAAACGCTGCCAGGCAGATAACTGATACATGTCAGCAGCTTCTCTTAACTCTTTGGGAATAGTCTTAAGTGATTGATAAAAACTTAAGACCATATTCCAGGCTTGCGCAGTAAAAAGGCCAAAAATTACTGCAAACTGCGCCCCCCACAAAGAATAAGGAAATATCGCTAAAAAGCCAGTAATAGTAATGGCCAAAAAGCCTAAAATGGGAATCGACTGTAAAATATCAATTACAGGAATTATAACACTTTCAGCCTTTTCATTTTTAGCCGCTAATGCGCCAACGGCAAAGCTAAATATAAAAGAAAAGAATAAGGCAATAAACATCCGAACCGTCGTATCTGCTGCATAACGTGGTAATTGCCAAAGGCTCATCGACAGCTTTTCATACTGCGTTAAGGTATTAATATTACTATAATCAACTTGGCCACCTAAGTTACTGCAAACCCAAGCCACAATAAATATCATTGATAAAACAAAAAAAAGTGAGAAGATATCCCACTTACTTGGCAGCAGGCGTGTTGCAGGAATATTATAAAACGATTTTTTCACTATCCAGGACACCAGGCTTGCTTTTTAATAGCGCAAATTCTACTACAACCTGGTATTAAATGGAACGGGCATCGATTATTTTTATTCAATACCAAAACACAAAACAACTATTTTCTCAGTGTGTTTTTTAACATCTCAAAACTTATCAACGAAGTTTGTTCATCCTGTTTTTTTGCCAATAGACGTTCAGGTTTTTGCGCATAAGCATAAACGATTTCATAATTGATTGACAAACCCTGTTTTTCCAAACGTTTAATAAACTGTTGCCAGCGGTTTTTCCCTGTGAGCGTCTTGCGCATTTTAGTATCAGCTAACGGCTCATGCAATTGACGAATATCCTCGATCATTCCTTGTATTGTTTGATAATTCAGTTGCAAATGCTCAGCATCCACTACTGGTGTTTGAAATTGATGATTTAATAGAATATCGCCTAAATCATGCATATCCAGCATTTGATTAATGTGTGGTGTGCTATCAATTAAACGCCATGCTTTTTTAATCTCTTGTAAACTGGTGCTACCAAAAGTGCTTAGCAGCAACACCCCTTTTTTTGATAAATGCGCATAATAATGGGTGAGCTTTTTATCAATGCTTTGGGTTTGATGCAATTGGCAGTTTGATAAAATAATATCCGTACCAGACGATAACGTATCAGTGAGCTTTGCCATTGGATATGCTAAAGCGAGCATCTGTCTTTGTGATTGACTAAATTCCCCTTCCAAATAAATCTTCTGCGGTGAAATTTTGATAAAAGAAAGCTTATCTAAGAGCCTGTCGGCAATCTCACCTTTAATAAAGCCTTGATGTTGATCACCAACCCGCTTTTTTGCTTTTAACTGTTTAAATAATTGATAATCAAACATAAACCTATTACTTTATTTTTATGATAACAAGGCAAATATGACAGCGAACTCTATGTCTTTGCTATTTTAATTGCCTGGGATTATCGCAGAAATTCATGTGGATTACTACATGCTGTAAGTTTAAGCACTGTACATATTCAAATTATCGCATTAGAATGGCGCAAATGGAGAATCATCATAATAAAATCAGCCATCTCGTTACCTATGAAAAAAAACCTATCATCATTTATTATCACCTCACTTGTCTTTATAGAATGGTTTGAATATTCCATCTATTTATACTTAGGAGCTGTGATTGCCGAGTCTCTTTTTCCTGGCAATGCGCAGCAATCGCTGGTATTTGTCTATCTTATTTTTGCTATTTCATATCTAAGCAGGCCACTAGGCGGAACAATATTTGGGTTCATGTCTGACACCACTGGCAGAAAACCAACCTTAATTGCCAGTGGTTATATTATGACCATATCGACCATCGGCATTGCATTTATTCCAAGCTATGCTTCTATTGGTTATTTCGCACCCTTATTGTTATTACTGCTTAGATTCACACAAGGTTTAGCTGCAGGCGGTGAGTTTAATAACTCATCCATATTATTAATGGAAAGCAACCCTAAAAATAAAACCATTTCTGGCAGCTGGACAGGTTTTTCCTCTTCAGCTGGCATGTTTATGGGCGCACTTGTTTCCTTAATGATGAGCAAAGTTTTCAATCCTCATGAAAGCTGGCGGTTTGCTTATTATATTGCTGCTGCTGTCTCACTTGTGATCTTATTTGCCAGACACAAAATCATGGAGTCTCCCGCCTATAGCACACCCATACCTACATCTCAAAAGAACAGACTAACAGTTAATCTTTTTAAAACGTTAGGCAATTATAAGTCATCGCTATTTAAAATCTTTGTCGCCAGTGCATTTATGAGTATCTACATTTATACCTGTATGATTTATTTCATGAGCTACTATAAGACAGTTAACACAGCTAACCAGTTTAACCCGATGGTTATTTCAATGACCGCACAGTTTTTTGTCACGCTTTGTATTCCTTTTATGGCGGTATTGGCAGAAAAATTAAATTACAAATCTGTTTTTAAAGCATGTATCCTCATTGTATGTATTGCTGCACCAACGCTTTTTATTTCTGCTCAAAAAAACAGTTTCACAGGCGTCACTGCAGGCATTATATTATACGTTATTGGTAATAGTGGCATTTCTGCCATTATGTTTCGTTACATGTTTTATTTGCTGCCAGCACATATACGCTGCCTTGGTACAAGTATGGCATGGGGGTTTGCAGCGGCAATTCTTGGTGCAACTGCCCCTATCATCTCACAATACTTTGTAAGCCAGAATCACCTTCAATTCCCATGGCTTTATATCATTAGTATTGGTGCGATTTTTTACATTATCGTCACAAAAACAAAATCGAAAGAAATTTATGTTCAAACCGCATCACATAGCAATCTCATGTAAAAACCTCAATCAATCAATTAATTTCTACGAAGCATTTGGATTTAAGAAAGTCAGGCACTGGCAACTGCAAAATGGCATCTTGTTTCCGTCAAGGCTACGCCTAGCAGCTACCGCTTAGCCACAACTAAGGTTTGTTATTTTTCTTGAGCTTTAGCACTGTATCAAGATCAAGACCAGTTAGATCAGAAATATCATTCAAAGGATAGCCTTTAGCAATCATATTACGTGCTGTTTCCTGTGCTTTTAGCAATGCACCTTGTTGCATACCTTGTTGCATACCTTGTTGCATACCTTTTTGTATGCCTCTTTGTTCCCACTGTTCAGCAACTGTCATAACATCACCTTTTAAATTTGGTTTACTGTCTATTATTTTACCATAAAATGCGTCCGTTTCCATATCTGAATATTGCGACATGTAACGAATTAATACCTGCCTGGCAATATGATCATAAGCTTCAATCTGACTAACTGCAACATCCAATTTACCATCAATACGCTTTTCTCTAATTGCCTTTAATATCAACTCATATCCGGCAATATATCCGTGTTCTAAAATTTCATCATCACTAAAGCGATTTAGATCAACAAACTGCGTAGTAAAAGCATACTTCTTAGCAAGCTCCTTATTAGCAAAATAATCATTGATATCAAGGCTGTAACTAAATGGCTTTTTATTTGCATAATAAATAATCGAGACCACCAATGGCAAATCTTTCATGGTCTTATTGCGTTTAATATAATCTAACAGGTAGCTGGTTTGATAATGGCGCGTGCGAATAACAATCGTACCGTCATCACCTGTCTGACTTTCAATATGAACAAAAACAGCACCATTTTTGCCATCTTGAAAATTAAACAAAAAAGTCAGGTCAGATTGCTCTTTTTGTTTTAAATCCTTTTTCTGCTGGTGTCGGGTATGCTCAACATTCGCAGAATCAAGCTTTACCGTTTGCCACTCAACTAATTGTGCCAATTCTTTTGGCAGATATTGCTGCAAAAAAGATACCGCAAAGTCCTTATTACTAATTAAGTCTTTAAAGACGGCATCATGTCTATTAGACATTACCAGGTCACCTGTTAAGTTTCATTCGCTTTGACAAGCATCATAACCTACTTTGGCAGCAATACAAAATTTACTTTCTGCCTTCAAAGCCCACATCATACAACATGAAATTGACCACCTAAATGGAATCTTGTTTCCGTCAAGGCTGAATGATCTTGCAATTATTTAACCATTGAATGTTTTTTATGATACTTTGACACATACTCAGTAAGCACTTGCCTAATCAATGGCTAATCCCTTGTGGTGCTGCAATTTTTATTGCCATACAGCTTAAACAAAAACTTTTTAAGGTTTTAAATGACTAAATTTAAAATCAAGTTTAAACCCGCAAGCTCTAGCATATTTTTCTAAAGTATTAAGTTTTGGATGCGTACCTAGTTTTTCCAATCTGCACACATTACCTCGAGTCGTTCCCATTTTTACCGCTATTTGCTCCTGAGTAAGGCCAGAGCGTTTTCTAAGATTTATTAATTTATTAACCAAGCTAAATTCAGCTTCTAACTGATCATACTCTTGTTTAACTTCTTTATTTTCAAATGCTTTTTCTTTTAACTGCTTTAGATGTCGAGTAGACATCTCTGT
>NZ_QLIT01000033.1 GCF_003574485.1 Facilibium subflavum | reverse complement strand
AAGAGGCTAGCAAAGAAATGGTTAAATCGAAGAAGCCAGAAGCGGAAAATGAGTTGGGAGAAGTTCAACAAATATATTGAACGTTACCCACTACCGCAGCCACGAATCACACATGATTTTTATACTTTAACAGGTTCAGTGAGTTAAGTTGAAGAGCCGTATGTGGGAAATCTACAAGTATGGTTCTGTGAGGGGCATCATGCTTTCTCACATTATGTTTAAAATTTAAATTATAAATAGGAGAAACAGAGATGTCTACTCGACAAGTTAGATATTTTATAAAGCCATTTATCGCGGGGATATTGGCTTTAACACAACTGCTGCCTTGGCAATTTGCCAGGGCATCTTCTGTATCGCAAACGACAAAAACGATAAGTTATATTTATCATTACGACGATAACGGTAATCTAATCGAAGCCGATAAAAATGAAGTGACACAATATCAGTATAACTATAACAGTTTAAATCAGCTAGTATCGGTAACTGATGCTGTGAACAACAAAACCTATGATTATCAGTACTATGCCGACGGTCGCAGGGCAGCTAAGGTTGATGAGACTGTGGGTCAAGCAATTGATTTCTATTACGGCCAAAACGGCAAGCTGTTAAATGAAGCCTTGACGATAGATCAAGTTCAAACAAAGATAAGCAGTTATTTTGCCGGGGCTCGATTTATCAAGGATTTGCAGCATAGCAATGACAGTCAGCTAACACAAGCCTTAAGGGTCAGACACAATCACCCAGCAAGCATTGCCTTAAAAAATGGTGTGTCACAAACGACAAGTTACCATATCGATGATTACGGTCAATTAGCTAATAGCAATAATGAAGGTAACGCGTCAAATCAGGATGGTTTTGACTTTGATACAAACCCACATCTATTTGGGGCAGGTTACCATGATTTTGAAACGGGATTAAATTACCAGGGAGCCAGGTATTATAACCCTGAGGCGCAGCGCTTTGTTGCCCAGGATAGTTTTGATTTACTCAATCGTTATAACTATGCCAATGGTAATCCTGTGATGAACTATGACCCCAGTGGACATTACAGCATTAAAGATTTTGGCCATGATCTAAAGAAATACACCTGGGGTGAGAGTACAGGGCAGCATGTTGGCTTTGTTTTATCTTTGGCATTAGCCCCTGTTGGTGGCATTGGCTATGGCGTTGTTGGTGGTGCCATGATTGGCGGTATTGCAACAGCTGCTTCAGTTGGTATTGATGACCATTTTGATCATTGGAAACGCGATTTAATTTCTATTGGGATTAATGCGGGGATTGGTGGTGCTTTAGGTGGTGCTATACATATTGGTACCGGTGCCAGTAGAATGTCAGGACTTGGTGGTAGAGGATCGACTTTTGCTGAGGATGCTGTTCGTCAATTTACCTTTGATAAAGAGCCGCTTTTTCAGCTTACCCATGGTGGAGGTATGAAGGTAAACCGACAAACCATTAACAAGCTAAGCACAGCAGCCCTTAAGTATCGTGCTGAGTTAACCGAAGAAGAATATATATTAGTGATGCGAAAAATAGATACAAAAACAGCAGAAGCTAAGCTAATGGAAGAGTTCTCCAAATTAAAGGAGGCTAGAAGTTTAGGGCCAGAGCAACAAACGGATTTGCGTATATGTTTCTTCGTTAAAAATAAAGATAAATTCACGAATATGCAAGGTTATCTAAACAATGAAGAAGCCATATCTAACTCACTTCCTTCTGGAGGTGAAGAGCAAATAGTACATGGAGACTTATATGGTGCGTTTGATATTATAATAAACAAAATTCTCGCTCCATCCGATCACGTCATTCCAGCGTAGATGGGAATCTATAAGGGAGCAAAGTTCCCGTTTAAGGAGACTGGGCAAGAATATAGGCACAATATTTGTAAATAAATAAGCATAATAAGTATGGGGTATAATTTATGCAAGTTAACTATTTTAAGCCAGTTATCATGGGGATATTGGCTTTAATACCACTACTACCCTGGCAGTTGGCTAGGGCAGCAGTTGTATCACAAACAACCCAAACGACAAGCTATGTTTATCATTATGACAACAATGGTAACCTGGTTGAGGCCGATAAAGGTAAATCAGTACAGTATCAGTATAACTACAACAGCTTAAACCAGCTGGTAACCGTGACGGATGCGTTAAACAATAAAACCTATACCTACCAGTATTATGCCGATGGTCGTCGAGCGGCTAAAGTGGATAAAACTGCTAATCAATCAATTGACTTTTATTATGGTCAAAATGGCAAATTGTTAAATGAGGCACTGACAATAGACCAGGCGCAAACAAAGATAAGCAGTTACTTTGCCGGATCGCGATTTATTAAAGATCTGCAAAATACGAATAACAGTCAGTTAACCGAGTCTTTAGCTGTTCGTCATAATCACCCAGCCAGTATTGCGTTAAAAAATAGTGTATCACAGATTAAAAGTTATCATATCGATGATTATGGTAATTTAACCAACAGCAACAATAATACACAAAGCAATAATGATAACGGCTTTGATTTCGATCAAAACCCATATATATTTGGCGCCGGTTACCATGATTCTGAAACCGGATTAAATTACCAGGGTGCCAGGTATTATAATCCCAATGCGCAGCGCTTTGTTGCTCAGGACAGTTATGATTTACTCAATCGTTATAACTATGCCAATGGCAATCCTGTAATGAGTTACGATCCAAGTGGACATTACAGCATTAAAGATTTTGGTCACGATGTTAAGAAATACACCTGGGGTGAGAGTACAGGTCAGCATGTTGGCTTTGTCTTATCTTTGGCATTAGCCCCTGTTGGTGGTGTTGGTTATGGTGTTGTCGGTGGTGCCATGATTGGTGGCATTGCAACAGCCGCTTCAGTTGGTATTGATGATCATTTTAAACATTTACAGCGTGATTTGATTTCTATTGGAATTAATGCGGGGATTGGTGGTGCTTTAGGAGGTGTGACTGAATTTGGTATGTCAGGTGCCAAACGCGTTAATAGTTGGCGTAAAGGGTCTGCTGTTTTCAGAGAGCTAGAAGGTGAAGAAATGAGACCTTTGCTGCAGAATCAAGAACCTGAGAGCGATATTAGCATTGGCGAGACTGATAATTTAAATTCTAGCATTGAGGCTGAGTCAAGATTTGATCCTCGTAATAGCCCAGATTTTAGCTCAGGGAGATTGCAAGGTCCACGACGATCAAGTCTGGAAGAAGAGATACTTGCAGATATAGAACATTTATCCAGTGATGAAGAATTGCAGTTAAGTGAAAGTAGCTCTGAGTTCTCGTTGGATTCATTGTCAGATGATCTTGATGAATTAGTAGATACTCATGACGCTGATACTGCCTTTAGAGAATTAAAAACTGTTGCTCGCTCACACAGGTTTGAAAACAATATACCTTACCAAATGCCTAGTGATTTTATATCAGAGCCTTCGATCTTTTTTAGGCAGAGAGAAGATTTCTTCACAGATATTTCTTTCTATAAGAATGATGAGGTAAGAACGCCACATTTTGATTGGGATTATGCGTAGGAATTTAGATAAAGGCTTTTTATGAGAACATTTACTGTCGTACATATCGTATTGCTATCCTTATTGATGTGGCAATGGCAGTTAGGGTATGCAGCGGCTTTGCAAACGGTAAACGTATATATTTATCATTATGATAACAATGGTAATTTAATGCAAACGGATAAAAACAGTGTGACACAATACCAGTATGGTTATAACAGTTTAAACCAGCTGGTAACCGTGACGGATGAGTTAAACAATAAAACCTATGCTTATCAGTATTATGCCGATGGTCGCAGAGCCGCTAAGGTAGATCAGGCTGTGGGTCAGCAGATTGATTTTTATTATGGTCAAAATGGCAAGTTACTAAATGAAGCCTTAAATATTGATCAGATAACAACGAAGATGAGTAGTTATTTTGCCGGTGCCAGATTTATTAAGGATCTGCAACATAGCAATGACAGCCAACTCACCCAATCTTTAGGTGTTCGCCATAATCACCCGGCCAGCATTGCATTAAAAAATGGGGTGTCACAAACGACAAGTTACCATATTGATGATTATGGTCAATTAACCAATGGTAATGATGAAGGTAACGCGTCAAATCAAGAGGGTTTTAACTTTGAGACAAACCCGCACCTATTTGGCGCGGGTTACCATGATTTTGAAACCGGATTAAACTATCAAGGTGCCAGGTATTACAGTGCGGATATCACGCGCTTTGTCGCCCAGGACAGTTTTGATTTACTCAACCGTTATGATTATGCCAATGCCAACCCGGTGATGAACTATGACCCATCAGGACATAATGCCTTAAGCGCGATTGGTTCCGCCTTAAGTTCAAGAGAAAGTGTTTATACATTAAATGCCATTGGGATTGTGGCGTCAGTTATTGCAGTACCTGTTAGCGCGGGTACATCGTTAGCATTGGCTGGTGCTTTGATTGGTGTGGCTGCCGGCGGAGTGGGAATTGTCTCTCAGGGTTTAAGTGATGCCAAGATAGGTTCAGCAAAATTGCACCGAAACCTTAATATCGCCGCCACTGCATTAAGTGTTGCGGACGCTGGGTTTGGGGTTGCAACAATCGGTAAGACAGTACTGACAGCAAAAAAAAGCGAAGACTTCTTTGTTGGTGTTATTGATAAGCAGGCTACACGCTATGGCGTAAATGCTAAGGAGTTAATTGGAGACAATTATGATGTCCAGATGATGGTGGATAATGCAGTAGAGGGTAATCATATACAAAAATCCGGTATTTATCAGATAAGGGGGAGTCTACATAGAGGGATGGTGATAGAAACGCAGAGCAACTTTTTTATGATGGATTTTACTGCTTGGAATAAGGGAACCTTATGGCTAGACATTCTTGATAAAAAGCAAGGTGATGGTCTTTATAAGCACTTACGTTTAATTCGTAAGATTACTACAGAAGAAGCAAAGCAGGCGCTTACAAAGTTTAAAAGCTTTACTGAAAACGGGGCTGACATGCCACAATATCGCTTTTTTAGCTTTAATAATGAAAAAGCCAATTGCTGGCAGATGTGTGAAAGATTAATACAAGAAGATGTGAATACGTCTGTTTCGCCTTGGGTTGGGCTGTTTTCCGGGTTTGGGTTTTAAATAAATATGAAAAGAAGCAACAGAAATGTCGACTTGGCAAGCATATGATGAAGGCTTGGTAAGAAAACAAAAATAGTCACCTTGGGTAATTTGTATAAACGAAAAAGTCAAAAGAGGAATCATCAATGGAGTATAAAAAGAAAAATCCACAAGCTAAATGTAAAGCGCAGTTAAAACCGGTTGTTATTGGTCTGATGGCTGCGATGCAATTGATGCCGTGGCAAACGGTGCAGGCATCGACAATGCTGACACAAACAACGTCAACAATGACTTACAGCTATCATTATGATAAAAATGGTAATCTGGTTGAAACCGATAAAAACGAAGTGACACAATACCAGTATGATTACAACAGCTTAAATCGGCTAGTATTGGTAACGGATGTCATAAACAATAAAACCTATACTTATCAGTATTATGCCGATGGCCGCCGGGCGGCTAAAGTGGATAAGGCTGCTGGTCAATCAATTGACTTTTATTATGGTCAAAATGGCAAGCTGTTAAATGAAGCCTTGACGATAGATCAAGTTCAAACAAAGATAAGCAGCTATTTTGTTGGATCGCGATTTATTAAAGATCTGCAAAACACGAATAACAGTCAATTAACTGAGTCTTTAGGTGTTCGCCATAACCAACCGGCAAGTATTGTGTTAAAAAATGGTGTATCACAAACCACAAGTTATCATATCGATGATTATGGTCAATTAAGTAACAGCAACGATGAAAATCAAACATCAAATCAAGACAGTTTTGACTTTGAGCAAAACCCATATATATTTGGTGCCGGTTACCATGATTTTGAAACCGGGTTAAACGATCAAGGTGCAAGGTATTACAATGCGGATATCGCGCGCTTTGTCGCCCAGGATAGCTTTGATTTACTCAATCGCTATAATTATGCCAATGGTAATCCTGTGATGAACTATGATCCAAGTGGGCATTTTAGTCTTAGTAGCCTAATACCGCATGATAATGGTGGTATTGCAAACTTAGGTGTGCAATTTGGTGCTCAAGCATTAGTTTTTGGTGTTAGTGCTGGTATTGGTGTTGCTGGTGGGCCTGTTGGAGCGGCACTTTTTGCTGGAGCTTTTATTGGCGGTTCAGCCGGTGTTGGAGGTCTGCTACTGCAAGGCGAAATAAATAATGAGAAAATTGATGGTGCAAACTTGGCGATAGCTGGAGGGCTTGGTGCAGCTTTTGGTATGTTGGATGGGAGTGCTGGTTTTAAATTAGGTGCCAAAATGGCAAGCTTAAAGGCGAGTAATGCTGAGTTAACTCAAGAAAGAAACAAGTTGAGAGTTAATGTTTTGCAAGCTGATAATAATGGTTATCAGAGAGGCGTTAATGAAGGAGTAGGTATAAGACAAGAACTTGCGAATCAGAACCAAGTTCTTGAGCAGCAAAAAGCTAAACTACAAGCTGCATTGCGTGTTAAAGATGCAGAAAATACCAGATTAATGCAGGAAAAATCAGGTATGCAAGAAATAAATAAAGATCTTTTAGAGCAAGTACAGACTATGGGTAAGGAAAAGGCTAGTTTACAAGAAGCATCTGAGAAGCAATTGGGTGAGTTACAATCCATAAGAAAAGGTTTAGCTGAAAATCAAGGGGTGGTTGAAGGTCAGAGAAAGGTAATAAGAACACAAGCCAAAGCAAAAAGTGATTTACAGCAGCAGGTTACTTCCCAGCAGCAGCGGATAATGAGCCTAGAGAATGACAAACTTGCTCTTAATACAGAGCTTGATAAGATAAAGAACCCCCAAAAAACAACGAATTATATTCCCTTAGGAGGGGGTGCTGATTAAAAACAAATATATAAATCATTTGATTTTACTATTTGGTGAGTTATAATATTCATAAGTCAAACACTGGGGAGTGTATACTTGGCTTGTAGCCTTTTATTATAAACTGCAAGCCAAGATTAATTATTTATATCACTATTACTTGGAGCCGTTCCATAGAGCTGGGTAGAGCTGTTCTTGTGCAAAACTTTATTATCCTTACTTGGTGAAACCTGTGTGGCTGTCGCAAGTTGCCTAAAAAGTAATGGCAAAACCATAAGTTGGCCTTTTAATTTGGGTAGGCTTTTACAGTGGCATAATTATAGAGATAGGTTATTGCCGTGGCGATGAACGCTGATGTTTAAAAACAAGCAAGATGGGGTGGATTTATGCGAAATAAACGATTAAAGCCAATGATCTTTGGGGTGTTGACTTTTTTAATACAACTACTTTTTTGGCAGTTAGTCAGCGCATTTTCCATCACGCAAACAACAGTGACAAGTTATGTTTATCATTATGATAGTAATGGTAATTTAACTCAAACAGATAAAAACGAAATGGCACAATATCACTATGGCTACAACAGCTTAAATCAGCTGGTATTTGCGACAGATGCTGTAAACGATAAAACCTATACTTATCAGTATTATGCTGATGGTCACAGAGCAGCTAAAGTGGATGAGGTTAATGGTCAATCAGTTGATTTTTATTATGGTCAAAATGGCAAGCTGTTAAATGAAGCCTTGACGATAGATCAAGTTCAAACAAAGATAAGCAGCTATTTTGCAGGTAGCAGGTTTATTAAAGATCTGCAAAATACGAATAACAGCCAGTTAACAGAAAGCTTAGGCATTAGACATAATCACCCAGCCAGTATTGCGTTAAAAAATGGTATTACGCAAACCACAAGTTATCATATTGACGATTATGGGCAACTAATCGATAGTAATGATGATACGCAAAGTACAACAGATAACGGTTTTGACTTTGAGCAAAACCCATATATATTTGGCGCGGGTTACCATGACTTTGAAACCGGATTAAACTATCAAGGTGCAAGGTATTATAATCCCAATGCTCAACGCTTTATCGCCCAGGATAGCTTTGATTTAATTAATCGTTATAACTATGCCGATGGCAATCCTGTAATGAGTTATGATCCCAGTGGGCATAATGCGATAGGTGAGTTTTTTGGCTCAAGTGCGGGAAATTATATATTAAACGGTGTTGGTATTGCTGTAAGTGCTGCTTCTATCGCTGTAGCACCTGAGCTAACCATGCCATTAATTATAGGTGAGGCAGCAGGGATAGGTTCAGGTGGTTTAGGGATAGTTGCACAAGGGTTAAGTGATGGGCATATTGGTTCAAAGAAGGTAGCTCAAGGACTTAATACAGCTTCTATGGCGTTGGGTATTATGTCTTTTGCGGTAGGTGTAGGAGATTTAGGTTTTGCGGGATATAAACAATACCAGCGTGTGGCAAACAATACACGCTGGATTGAAGAAGATGTTGAGCTAGATACTATTCCATCAAATTGGCAAGAAGTTAAGTCAAATGGTGAGTCTTTTACAAATGGCGCATTTGGGGAGGTTTATTTATATAAAAACAAATTTTACAAGCGAGGTATTGTTGAGCGTTATCTTGCAGAGCCTAACGCTAATGTTTATCAAAATTATGTTTTAAATCCGCATCGTGCCGCTGCATTTTGGAACTATTACTTTAGTCAGGCTTATGATGGTCAAGGTATGGTATATGCCACAGCAACAGTGAGAAAACTTTTGAATGGGGAGAAGGAAATAGAGGTGTTAGTAACCCCAAATCTTCGTGCTTTTTCAGTCAAAAGATCAGTTATTTCAGATGAGATGTTAAGCGCTTTTTCAGAAGAAATGTCAAAGCTTAGTATGTATATAGGGGATGCTCACACGGATAATGTGGTTGTTATCAATAACAGAATATTTCCGATAGATTATGATTTAGCCTATATGACAGAAACTACAGGCCAGAGTAACGGCTTGTTAATACAGGGCAACAGTGGAGTAAAAGAAATTTCAGATTCTTTACAAACACAGGTTATTAGTAGATACTAAGCGCCATAATTTTGAATCTGTTTTTTTTGATGCTCCGTAATAATCGATTAAAACTATTTGTGCTGGAATGAGGTTAATAACGTAAGGCTTAAGCTTGGTGAAAAGCACTCGCAAAACCATTTACTAATGCTGTGAATAGTGGTTCATAGAGCCTGACCTAGCAGCTTTTATGAAAGTATGGCAATTGTGAGCATGAAACGGGTTTAAAAATAATGGATAAACCCAATATCAAATGTATTCATCACACCATGGGTCTTATAAGGGAAGATACTGCGATAGTTAAAGGTAATCGCGTAATTACGTGAAACGGTATAGGCAACACCGGCACCAATATTAGGTGCCGCTTCGGTATTGTTGATGGACAATGCGCCAATGCCACCTAGGATATAAGGGGTGAATTTTGTTGAGTTTGGCAGTGAGAAAACGGCATCAATGCGCGTGTAGGTGCTGAATTTATTCGCCTCATTTCCTTTGCTTCTGCCAATAAAGAAAATTCCACCACCCTTTAAGGCGAAATAAGGGGTGAAACTGTAACCAATGCTTAAAGTTGCCTCAGGCGTGTCGCGATAACCTGTACCATTATTAAACATCAAGCCAAAAGCAGGTGCGGCAAAAAATCCTGTACGTTTCGGTAAATCAGAATAAGTGTTTGCAGCATATGCGCTTGTGGAGATCAAGCTTGTAACAGAGAGTAATGAATAAATCGTTTTTTTCATTTTATATTCCTTTTCAGTTTATATGCATTTTAAGTAGTGTATACCCATCACAAACCATTTTACAGTATTTCTGTCATCGAATTTCTTGCATTTTTGAGCGATGTGATTTTGCCAATAGTCCTTGCTATTACCTGCAATTCAATCGCTCAAAACGATCAAAAACTTCTTCGACGCCGAACATCGCAAAATGATTTACGATGGGTATAGTTATTTCTAAATCCCGTGTTAACAGAATTCTTATACATTCCCCATAAATTACTTTATCAGATTTATTGCCCGGCAGATAAATTCCGTAAAATGATTCACAAGTGGTATATTATGCTTTGGGTGTGCATTATAACAAAATACCAACAAATTAATCAATTAATTAAAATGTAAGATTTATCAATAATTGAAGTGGTATATATTTTTAGTGGTAGACCTTCTACGAGTGTAATAGAAGCTATTTTAACAAACGAATAATATTGCTATGTGACATTAGCAGGAAATATTGCTAAGCTTGTGCTACTAGAAAGGAACATGGATTATTTATGGCACGAGAAATTGTAAAAGAAAAATTACTAAAAGCAGCATTATTAACATTTTCTGAGTTTGGTTACTCAGCAACAACCACGCGAATGATTGCATCTGAAGCAGGTGTTAATATTGCAGCGATCAGTTACTATTTTGATGGGAAAGAAGGTTTGTATCAGGCTTTAATTCAATCAATGGTCGAAAAATTTAAACAACAGATTACTGGCATGCAAATGCAGGTAAAAAATGAGCTTGGTTATGCGGATCAAAAGGCGGCTAAAGCCTTGTTATTATCATTTTTAGCCCAACTTGCACAAGCATCCATGGGGGATGAAATTCGCCAATTTGCACTGATTATGATCCGAGAGCAAAATAACCCAAGCCAGGCTTTTGGCTATCTTTATGAGAATTTTAGTGGGAATGTATTATCTACAATCAAGCATTGTTTAGAGAAAATCATGCCAGGGAAAAGTGATATTTACTACGTTCTAACCACACAGTCCTTAATGGCACAGGCACTGTTATTTCTTGCCTTTAAAGGAAATTTAAAACACCTGCTAAAAACAAATGAGTTTACGCCTGAGCATTTTGAAACACATTATAAGCTTCTAGAAAATACCATAGAAAAATTGGGCTAAACTTTACATAAGAAAAAGCCCGAGCAATAAGCCAATAATAATGATAAGACTTATTAAAGTGATGATGGCCCGTGTTTTTCTGCCACCTGCAATTCCAGTAAGGTTCTCCACGTTTGGTGTATAGGTTTTAAACGCTGCAAATGCGGGTAAGAAAAGCGCATAGAGTAAACCGAAATAGCCGGATATGGAAAGTGCATTGATAAACAGGCCTTTATAGAAAATCACCGCCAAATAAGGTGGGATAAATGCAATTAATCCGGCAATGATGCGTCCTTTTAATTTCCAGTCTAGCTCAAAACAATCGACCCAAAAATCCGTAAAGGCGATAGATACGGCAAGAAAAGAAGCAAATAAGGTAACATCGAGAAATGCTTGAATCAGTATCGAAGCAAAGGCTGCATTTGGCGTTTGATTGATCACATTGATTAGCTCAGACAGATTATGAATTGGTACCTTTCCGATAGCAGCTGAGTTGATAAATCCAACAATAGTCGCTGCCCAAAGCAAATAAATAAGGCAGGTAATCGTTGTAGCAATGATAATAATCTTCTTTAATGTTTTAAGATTATTCTTCCCAACATAGTTAACCAGAGAAGGGACCAAAAGTTGATAGCAAAAAGCTAATGCAACCACTAAAACACCTTGGGGTAGTAATGATATCTGGAGATTTGATGTAAAGCTTTTTAGTGAAATATAATGGCTTAATAATGTAATAACGATAATGAGAGAGCCAAGCTTTACAAGCATGATTAAGCGGTTGATCCGTTCGGCATGTTTCATACCCATTACAACAATGCTGCCTAAAATAAAAGTGAAAAGAAAGCTGATTTGTGTGGCAGAGAGTTTTATCGAAGTATAAGGCTTTATTAAGCTGATTAATAACTGCGGGCTTGCCGCGATATAGGCGGCAATAGAGCTGTATATGGCAATGCCAAAGGCAATAACTGTAATATATTTACCAGATCGACCAAATGCATGATAAGCAACAGAAGAGAAATGATTGCGAAAAGCAGGTAGCTTTACACTGACTTCAAGGGTTAAAAGTCCAGAGATACACATGAGTATGTAGAACAAAATGATAATCCCAGAGGTGAGGATTAATCCAAGTTGTGTTGCAAGAATAGGCAAGGCTAAAATGCCAGCGCCAATCATACAGCTGACGATAAGTAGTATGCAGCCAATAAATTTGGTTAGCGTTATTGGTGATTTCATATTAAAATCCTTAGTGATATACCCATCACAAACCATTTTACAGTATTTCTGTCATCGAATTTCTTGCATTTTTGAGCGATGTGATTTTGCCAATAGTCCATGTTATTACCTGCAATCCAATCGCTCAAAACGATCAAAAACTTCTTCGGCACTGAACACCGCAAAATGATTTACGATGGGTATATATAAACAAGATAAATACGCTAATGGCGTTGGTGTGTTTTTATATGCTATCATTGTGTCCAATGTTTTCTATGGCGCAGTTAATTCGGTGTTGTGATTAGATTGTTCAGATAGAAATTGCTGTGGTGTTAAAGGTTGGCTTAGTGCTTTTAGGTGTTCATAAAGTGCTTGTGAAAACCCATCACCTTCAACATTATATCCACCTTCTAATATAGAAATAATTGGTATGGGGGCGTTTTTTTGTTGTTGATATGCTTGTTGTTTAATCATTAACGTTAAATCAAAATAGGCTTTATCTGTGAGGCCTTCACCTGGCAAGAAGCGCGCAATGGGATCCATGTGTCTTGCATCAAAGCCGGCTGATAGAATAATTAAATCAGGATGAAAACAGCTAAAGGCCTGATCTAAAGAAAATTTAAAGGCATGTAAGAAGTTTTGATCGGTAAAACGCATCTGTGGTAAATGGATATTATCGATATAGCTTGCGGTATTATTTGCTTTTCCTTTTAAGGTACCAAGATTGCATGGCATGCCATTATCTGAGGGGGTATAAGGATAATTATCCGCATTGTGAGAGGAAATAAAATAAATTAAAGGGTCATGAAAGCGCGCGGTAAATCTGTTGTCTTTGATATCTTGTGCGCTAAAGAAGATATTTTGTGTGCCATTGCCATGATGATAATCAAAATCAATGATCATGATGTGTTTTTTATTAAAGTGCTGGTGGGCATAAAGAGCCGCAATTGCTGCATTATTGTAATAGCAATAGCCTTCACCACAGTCAATGCCACCTTCTCGTTGATCTTCAATATTTACGCCACCTTTATAGCTGTGATGTCCAGGTGGGCGTGTGGCACAAAAGGCAGTTTGATAGCGACAGCCTTCATCAAGAATGCTGTGGAGTGTCTGTGTTATTGCATCAATTGGATAAATGGCCGATTGCGCCTTGGTGGATTGCTGTATTTCTTTGATGTGGGATAAAGGGTGTGCTTGAGAAAGTAAGGGATCAAATTGATGTATCGTTGTATTTAAAGTTAATTCATGGATATCAATAAAACCATCTTTTTGTGCTTTTTTCATCGCTTTTTCAACGATATCAAGACGTGCTTTTTTTTCGGGTGAGCCTGAAAAATTAAGATGATTTTTAAAAAGTGCATGATTATGAACAAATAGTGTTTTAGACAAAATAGTACTCCTTTGTTGTTCTATTTTAGAACGTATTTATATCTCCATAAGTCTATTTGAGCCTAATACTAATAACAAAGTCAAGCCTGTTATTTATTTATATGTAAAGAAAAATTATCTTGGGAAGCCAACATTTGAAAGCTTTGGCGATATTGTATGAGCGCTTTTTTATCAAATTGATGGACAAGTACACCTGGTGTGTTTTGATCAATCTGCTGCACGATGGTCCCATCGAAATTAATACAAAGGCTGTCACCTGTATAATCAATACCAAGGCCGTCAGTGCCAATACGATTGCAACCCACAACATAGGCCTGGTTTTCAATGGCACGCGCCTTAAGCAAAGTACGCCAGTGATCGCGACGCTTAGCAGGCCAGCTGGCAATGTTAATCAATAAATCATAATCATTATTATTACAGTTAAACACGGGAAATCGCAGATCAAAACAGATAGAAGGCAGAATGTTAAAGCCTTTATATTCAATGATAACGCGTTTATCACCGGCAGCTAAAATATGGGCTTCATCAGATAATACAAATAAATGCCGTTTATCATATGTGTATACTTTCTTTTCAGCGGTTACAAATATCAGTCGGTTAACTGGTTTATTCTCGTTATTCAGCACCATAACACTGCCAGTAATCGCAGCATGTTTTTGCTTTGCATGCTTATACATCCACTCAATAACATTTCCCTGGTTACTCAAGGCATGCTCGATGTTTGGACTAAAACCGACATTAAACATTTCAGGCAGAATAATTAAATCAACTTGATCATGGATTTGCCTGATGATATTATCAAAATGATGATAGTTTGCCGTTGGGTCTTCCCAGGCAATATCGCTTTGGATGACCGCCACTGTTAAATTTGACATAGGATTTCGGCTCCTTTGTTTAACACATCATCGTATTTGGCAAAGCAAAGTCTTACAAGGCCTTGTTGTGGTGTTTCATAAAGGCTTGATATTGGCACAAGCCCAATGCCATGGCGCATAATTAAATCCTGGCAGAAGCTGAAATCATCCTGATCAGAAATAGCACGATAATCCAAAATTTGAAAAGGGGAGCCATGCCAGGGCAAAAGTGTAAATCGGCTTTTTTCCAATAATTTCGCAAGCTTTCTATGTTGATTTTGGTAAAGTGCAGGTAAATCCTGCCAGTATTCTGGGTGTTTGTTAATACCATCGGCCAGGGCAAGCTGCATCGGCATTGGCGCTGAAAAGGTTGTAAACTGTTTCACCGCTAATAAATTAGGAAGCAACTTCTTAGGTGCAATGCAGGCGCCCAGTCGCCAGCCGGTAAGATTATAAGTTTTGCCTAGTGATTGTACAACAATAAGCTGATCATGTAATTGTGGAATTTGTATTGCACTGGTGAAGCTATCTGCGGCATATATATGCTCATAAACCTCATCACTTAATAATAAAATATCTTTGCCTTGAATCAATTTTGCAATTTCTTTGTATTGCTCAAGCGAGATAACACTGCCCATGGGGTTGTGAGGTGAGTTAAGAATAATCAGTTTTGTTTTATCATTAATCGCATTTGCCAGTGCTTCAAGATCAATTTGCCCATCTTGTTTTAAATTCAGGCGCCTGCTGACACCTTGAATCATTGAGACAATGCAAGGATAGGCATCAAATGCCGGGTCAAAATAAATCACTTCATCGCCTTGGCCAACATACGCCATCATCAGGGAAAATATTGACTCAATCGCGCCTGCGCTAATCATAACACGATCATCCGGGTTGATAGAGACATCGTAACATTGCTTTACTTTTTCAGCAATAGCCTGGCGAAGCTCAGGAGTTCCCGGAATGGGTGAGTATTTATTAAAACCTTTTTGCGTATAATAGTGTAATCGATCAATAAGCCAGTCAGGGGTTTTAAAATCAGGTGCACCTTGTGTGAAATTGATGGCATTATGTGCTTGTGTCATCACGGACATTTTGCCAAAAATAGACGCTTCTGTAATAAGGCTTGGCTTAGGCTGTATCATGGTTGTTTGACCGTTAAAAAAGTAATAATAAGACTAAAATAACACAAAATAGGCTTGTTATCGTAAAAATATTATATAAAACAGCAGTTTTAGGTTGCTATTCTTGAAAATGCGCACTATGTTTTATTACGAGGATCAACACAACTCACAAGGAGTCAATGCAAATGTCAAAACAAGTAAAGTCGTATAGCAAAGATGAATTCTTGACATTGGTCAAGGAAAAGTCAGGTCTGACAAAGGCAGATTCTGCCCGCGCATTAAATGCCATTTTCGACTCGCTGGAGGATATTTTATCCAAAGGCAATAAAGTCAGCTTTGTCGGCTATGGTTCATTTAGCGTTGGGCATCGTGCTGCACGTGAAGGACACAACCCGCAAACTGGACAGAAGATAAAAATCAAAGCTTCTAACGTCGTGAAGTTTTCACCAGGGAAAGTCCTAAAAGAAGCAGTTAATAAGAAAAAGTAGCATCATATTAGGGAGGTGATTATTAATTTATCACTTTTTTCTTATTAGCTTTTAGAACTTTTTCGTAAAAATAATATCCCAAACGCCATGCTTGAGAGCATGGCCACGTTTTTCAAACTTCGTTAGCGGCCTGGTTTCAGGCCGTGGTGCAAAGCCTTCAAATTTATTTTGCAATTGATCATTTTGTTCAAATAGCACAAGGACTTCTTCGGCATATTCCTGCCAGTCTGATGCAAAGTGGATAAAACCATTTTGTTTGAGTCTACTCACCATCAACTCAGTAAAATCTTTATTCACAAGCCGGCGCTTATGATGGCGTTTTTTATGCCAAGGGTCGGGAAAGAAGATTTGAATGCCATCTAACGCATCATTAGTAATACAGCGCTTAAATACCTCAACAGCATCATATGTCATAATTTTTAAGTTTGTAAGTGTATCATGATGAATCCTATCCAATATATTACCAATACCAGGTTCGTGAATTTCAATACCAATAAAATTTTTCTCTGGTAATGTCTTTGCCATTTCAACCAGACTGTCTCCCATGCCAAAACCAATTTCCACAATAAGTGGCTGGCTTTTTGGAAAATGTTGAGACAAGTCGATAAGTGATGGCTGGTAAGGTATGGTATATAATTCTGCAAAATTTTCCAGCGCATGCTTTTGACGCTTTGTCACTCTTCCTGCGCGTTTGACAAAGCTTTTTACGGTACGTAAATGTTGTGGTTTATCATGATTCATAAAAAATGCGCTTTTTATTTGAAACGGCCATATGGTAGGTGGTTAGTAGTAAAAAGTAAAGTAATAATGTAACACTGCGACATTGTCGTTTTTTCCATGATTGCAATATTTATAAAATAGTATTATTATTGATACTATATGAGTAAGGTGAAGCGTATAGTGATGGCGGCAAATAAAATAATTAAGAAGATGAAAGAGAACCCTGCCAACATACGTTTTAGTGACTTGGTAAAAGCTTGTAAAGAATATTTTGGTGAGCCTAGACAATCCGGCAGTAGCCATATGATCTTTAAAACACCCTGGGCTGGGGACCCCAGAATTAATATTCAAAATGATAATGGTAAAGCAAAGCCCTACCAGGTGAAACAGTTTTTATTGGCAATTAAAAAACTAGAGGAGCGCAGAAAATGAATACGGATCATTATACTTATCGTGTAACTTGGTCTGCTGAAGATAGTGAATATGTTGGTTTATGTGCGGAATTTCCATCGCTTTCCTGGCTTGATAAATCACCAGAGCTAGCACTTAAAGGCATTAGAGAAGTTGTTCATAGCACATTAATCGATATGCAGACAAGTAATGAAAAAATTCCACTACCACTTGCAGATAAAAATTACAGTGGTGCTTTTATGGTTAGAGTTCCACCGGAAGTACATCGAAGCTTAGCCATAAAAGCAGCTGAGCAAGGTGTGAGCCTTAATAGACTTATTAGCGCTAAATTGGCAAGTTAGTGTGTATGATTCTTTTACAAAACACTCGGGCTATGTGGTGGAAAAAGCAGGAAGCTTGTTGGTATCAAGTAAAAAAATGCGCTTATCGTTTTCAAAGGCGATTAATGATTTTGCAGGTAAGGTGATTTTTGTTTTGTTGTGTATTATTAAGGCTTGTTGATTGGCAAAATTGGCAATCACCTTTATCCCGTTACTAAAAGTAGTTTGTTGTAGTAATTTGTTATTATTTAACCATGTGAAGTCCGTCATATCTGTGTTGCTAAGCTGCAGGGAAAATTTTTGCCATTGAGTAAGGTACGTTGACAATACTTTTTTATGCTTGATCCAATAGTCTCGATCTAAATGAAGTAAAGGCGGATAATCATATAAAAAGGTTTTGATAATATTGTTGGTAATCTCCTGTGGAAACTTAAATGTGCCATATTCCCAGTGGTCACTGACGATCACACTATTATGAAATACTAATTGGTAAAGTGGAATGCTATATTGTGGTGAAAAGTGTATTGTTTCAATTATTGGCTTTAATGGTGTTGGTTTAGCATATCTTGGCGGAATCCCTAGTGGTGCATAGTATGCACCCATGTAAAAGCGGGATTTTTTGTTTTGACGCATATCCTTATCCCAAATACCTGCTGTGACATTGCCATGTCCATAAGCAATAACAGGCGCGCTATAAGCATCCCCATTTTCAGTGCCGACAACCAGGTGATAAGTATTCGCTGCATAGGCCATCCGTTTTAAGCGGTTTTGTGCATCTTGGGCTTTTGTCATTGGGTGTGATGGTGAGAAATCATGATAAAGCATTCCGGTGCCATCGGTGTCAAAGAACCAGGAATTAAAAGGGATATTATCATCAACAATGGTTTGTTTGAGGCGATATTTTACCTCTGGCATAGAAAAGCTTGAGTTTAATACTCTGCCACGATTTAAAAACCCAGAAAGATGACTGCCATTTTGTTTTTGAATCGTGTATTTTTGGTATAGATTATCATTATTTTGGAAATGAGCGGTTGACCATGACTGTTTTAACTGAATTGAACTGTAAGAGTCATAAGGGGCAATAAGGTAGCCATCTTTTACAGCCTGCTTGATAACATTTTGATGCAAACTGCCAAGTAAACGGTCATCCAAACCAAGCCAGGCGTGCTTTAAACCGATGGATTGAAGCTCGTTAAGCATCCATAAAGATACACCATTTCCCCATTGTGCAACTGGGGAGATATCATCTGAAAAGACAGATTGAATCAGTGCTTTATTAAGCGTAATGGTTTGTTGTGTATTAAGGTCTTGATCTTTTTTCTGCAGTAGCTGCTTTGCCGTTGTATTGAGTTTGATTTGATTAAATACATCTTTGTTATAGAGCTTGTTATCTTGCACAAGGTCAATCATCAGGTTTTCAAAATTTGCCTTATCCCATACAGATAACGATTTCTGTTTTGCTATTTGTTGCAAAACTGTATTGTGATATTTCTCTTTACCAAGCTTGGCAAAATATTGAACGGCATTGTCATTTTTGCTGGCAAGTTGTTGTCGAATAAATTTTTGCAAAGCATGCCATTGGATATTTTTCTCGCCAATAAGCTCATCCCCCCAAAGGTAGATAAATGGTGCACCAATAAGCTTATTAATATCAGGGACACTTTTGGCTTTTTGTTCAAGTGTGACATAATCGCTTATTTGCTGTTTATACGTTTTAGCAATATCGGTAATCGTCGGTTTTGTAATAAAAAAATCATAGGATACACTTTGATCTTTATTTAATGTATTCCATTGATGCATAAAATAAAGGGTCAGGCGATTGTTGTGATTTTCAAACCAATACTGACTGTTGAAATAGTTATGTAAAATATACACAGCAGCAAAACGGCCAAAAATACCGCCGACAAAGGGCATGGATAGTCCTTCAGAAGCTTGTGTTTTACCGGATTTTCCAACTGTTTTGGTTAAATAATCTAACCAGGGTTTATTATCAGATGGGATGAATTTTCCTTGCCCCATAATCGGTAGTACAAACGATTGAATGCTTTGCCCAATCACTGGGAAAATAACCTCCAGGTTGTCTTGGTAAGTAAATTGTACGTTTAACTGTTGATGATTTACCTGCACATTTACCAGGGTTTTATCGCGAACAAAACTGATAGAAGTTGATGTTTGCTTAAGTTTTGATACTGTCTTGGCTGTTTGCGCATTGGATAAGACTTTCCTATCATAGGTAAGCTTCATTGTATCAGGGTAAAATAAAAAGCAGTGATTCTGGCTTAAACAAAGTGAAGCTGCCTTTGAAAAGCTTGTCGTTGGCAGTAGTAGCAGTAAAAATAATGTATAGATAAACGATAAAAACAATCTCATCATGACCCCCTTATGTTCTTGTAACAAATCAAAAGACAATTCTAGCAAGCATGATGATAAAAACCAATCGCGGTGTGCCTGCGGGCATGGTAGAATATGCAGATTGGATAAGAATAAGTATCATTTTCGTATGAGAAATGTTGCGATTGTTTATTTCAGTGGCTATGGTCATACCAAAAAGGTTGCTGAGCACATTAAAATTGGCATTGAGCGCGTTAAAGAGGTTTATGCCAGTCTGTTAAGCGTTGATGAAATTAAAGATGTTGATGCATTAAATGATTATGAAGCAATTGTGTTTGGTGCGCCTACATATATGGGTTCTGTGCCTTATCAGTTTAAAAAATTTATGGATGATGCTTCAAAAGTGTGGCTGAAGCAGGCGTGGAAAGATAAATTGGCGGCTGGATTTACCAACTCAGGATCTTTAAGTGGCGATAAATTTAATGTATTAATGCAGCTTTGCACTTTTGCCTGCCAGCAGGGGATGATATGGTTATCACTGGGTGTTGAAAATACATCAGGGCAATATGAAAGTAGCAGTGGCCATGTAAAGGCACTTAATCGAATGGGTGCGTCATTAGGGCTTATGACCCAATCAGAAAATAATACACCCGATGTCACACCACCAATTGGTGATAAAAAAACAGCAGAGCTATTTGGCCAACGCATTGCAAACTACGTTTTAAAGCTTGGTTGATTTTGTTAAAAAATACTGCCTAATCCCTAATTTATGTGTAAACTTAAACTCGAGTTTATAACAAAGGATAGATAATTGTGCGATCGTATGATGTGATCATAATCGGTGCGGGGGTTTCAGGGCTTGCAGCAGCCAGAAATTTAATATTAAACGGTTTTGATGTGCTGGTTTTAGAAGCGCGGGACTATATTGGCGGGCGTGTTGTCAGTGAGCATTTTGCTGGTGCGACTGTTGATCTTGGTGCTTCCTGGATTCATGGTGTTGAAGAAAACCCCATTACGCGTTTGGCAACAAAGCATGATATTGCAACACAGCGCTCACAAATGTGTGGGCCATCTCCGGATAACATATTACATCGCACAATTTTTGATGAGAATTTCACACGGCTAACGCACGAAGCAAAACTTGAGATTGCCAGTGTGATGGCGGATTTTCTTGATTACTTAAGCTCAGTACAATCAGAGGATGATTTGCATTTAAAATCTATTTCTGATTTAAAGCGCTGTTTTATGATTCTTTATGGTGATAAAGCAGAAAAATATCAACAGCATATTGATTACTTGGTTGATACGATTTTTTTATATGAGTTTGCTGTAGAGGCAGATGATTTATCCGCAGAAAGCTATCATGCGGACCATGACTTTGCCGGGCATGACCGCTTATTCCCAAAAGGTTATGGCCAGATTGCCTATGTTTTAGCACAAGGTGTTGATATTTTACTAAACCAAGTGGTTCAGCAGATCGAATACAGTGCTGATATGGCAAAGGTCATTACACAAGATCAGCAGTATAGTGCAAGTTATGTGCTTGTAAGTGTGCCCTTAGGTGTACTAAAAAGGGGTGATATTGGTTTTGAGCCTTATTTACCAAGGCTAAAACGCGAGGCTTTACATGCGCTTCAGATGGGGACACTTAATAAAATATATCTGGCGTTTGATCATGTGTTTTGGGATAAACAGGCACAAAGTATTGCTTGTTTATCTGATCAGCATAAAATTGCGCGTGAAATGATTAACTTATATCCGATGACTGAGCGGCCTATTCTGGCAGCTTTTACTGCTGGAGAGTTTGCAGAGTCAATGGAAAGGTTAAGTGACCAGGAGCTTGTTGATCTGGTGATCGATGCCTTACGACAAATGTACGGTGATAATATCCCTGCTCCAGTTCACCATAGAATTACGCGTTGGCATCAGGACCCCTTTAGTTATGGTTCTTATTCGTATCTGCCTGTTGATGTAAAGGCATCACAGCGTGCGCATCTGGCCGAGGCAATTGACAGTAAGGTTTTTTTTGCAGGTGAAGCGACTTCTGTTTACTTTCCTTCTACTGTGCATGGTGCATTTTTAAGTGGTGTTCGTGCTGCGTATGAAATTTTACAAACCGACCTTTTAACGGAAGATATTCGCCGGAAAACGGCTAAACTAGAGAAAGTTTATTTATAAGGCAATATTGACCAGTGCTTCTTGATCATAGACCTTTTTATTTTTTGTGGTACAATACGCACTAAATTTGATCAAAGCAGTAATTACATAGGATTCGTAGGCAACTCATGGCGCTGATTTCATTAGCAATTGATTACAAAAAAGCCTCCTTGGCAGTACGTGGCGCGTTTTCATTGGAAGGTGAATTGCTCCCACGCTATCTTGCTGGCTTAAATGCGCAAGCTGGTGTCAAACAGGCAATGATTCTATCAACATGTAATCGAACAGAAATTTATGTGGTTTTAGATAAGCTTACTGATTTAGATCATGTTATTCATTGGTGGCAAATGCAAGCTAAGCGTCAAGATTATGATTTGAAGTCTTATCTGGTTGTTAGACAAGAATCACACGTTGCACAACATATGATGCGCTTGGCTTGTGGTTTGGAATCAATGGTTCTAGGAGAGCCTCAAATTTTAGGGCAATTAAAGCATGCATATGCCGCTTCTATGGCAGCAAAAAGTTTAGGTGGTGAGTTAAACCGTTTGTGTCAGAAAGTGTTTTCAGTTGCCAAGCGTGTGCGCTACCAGACAGATATCGGACAGTGTCCTGTTTCTGTTGCTTTTTCAGCCATGACATTGGCCAAGCAGACACTTGATCACTTTGAGGATAAACACATCGTCATCGTTGGTGCAGGCACAACAGCAGCACTGGTTGCCAAACATTTATCATCGTGCGCACCGCAAAAGTTATCGATTGTTAATCGAACTTTAGAAAAAGCGCAAGTATTAGCACAAAGAGAAAATGCGCAAGCCTATCCATTAACAGCGTTAGATGCGCTTTTATCACAGGCAGATATCGTTGTTACTGCGGTAAATACAACTTCTCCAATTATTACAAAAAACATGTTGGCAAACCGACAAAAGCATTGTCTTTTGGTCGATTTATCAGTGCCTTGTGCGGTGGCGCCACAGATAAATGAGCTCACACATATTACCGCTTATTGTGTTGATGATATTCAAGGTGTGATTGAAAATAACAAAATTTTGCGTCAAAAAGCAGCCTTGCGTGCAGAGAAGTGGATTGAAAAAGGGTTAAATGAATATATTAATCAGGAAAAAGCTATTGTTTCTGAAAGCATGATTAAAGCGATGCGCTCTCAAGCCAAAGAAATTGTTGAAGATGAGCTTACACGTTCATTACGCCGTTTGGAAAATGGTGAAGATCCTAAGATGGTGTTGGCAAGGTTTGCGCATGGTGTGAAAAACAAATGGCTGCATACCCCGAGTGTTTCATTGAGAAATGCGGTAGTGGAAGGACGAAATGATATTTTAGATCATGCTCAGGAAATATTTGGGTTACAAACAGGAAACAAAAAATAAATGAAAGAATCAATTAAAATAAAATTGCGCCAGCTTCTGGAACGCCATGAAGAAATTGGTGTTCTTTTGGGTGATGCCGATATTATAACTAACCAAAATAAATTTCGTGAGCTGTCAAAAGAGTATGCGCAGCTAGAACCAATCGTTGAAGTATTTACAGCATACGAGAAGGCGCAAGAAAATAAATTAAGTGCCAATGAAATGCTAAAAGAAAGTGATCCTGAAATGCAGGCTTTAGCAAAAGATGAGCTTGATATCGCAAACGAAGACATTGAACGGTTATCACAACAATTAGAGGTGTTATTGCTTCCTAAAGATCCCAATGATGATGCCAACATATTTTTGGAAATCCGTGCGGGCACCGGTGGCGATGAGGCAGCAATTTTTGCTGGAGATTTGTTTCGCATGTACAGCCGCTATGCAGAGATTAAAAAGTGGAAAGTTGAAGTGGTCAGCCGTAGTGAAGGCGAGCATGGTGGCTTTAAAGAAATTATTGCAAAGCTTTCAGGTGATGCAGTATATTCACATTTAAAATTTGAATCAGGTGCGCATCGCGTTCAACGCGTGCCGGCAACTGAGTCACAAGGCCGTGTACATACATCAGCCTGTACAGTAGCAGTCATGCCAGAGGTCGATGAAGTAGAAGGTATTGATATTAATCCGGCTGATTTGAAAGTCGATACATTTCGTGCTTCAGGTGCCGGTGGACAGCATGTGAATAAAACAGATTCAGCAATCCGTATCACACATCTTCCAACAGGGGTTGTGGTTGAATGTCAGGATCAACGCTCACAACATAAAAACAGAGCCCAGGCGATGTCGATGCTACAGGCAAAGTTGTTACAAGCTGAAATTGATAAACAACAAAAAGCCCAAGCCAGCCAAAGAAGAAGCCTTGTTGGCAGTGGGGATCGTTCAGAGAGAATACGCACTTATAATTACCCACAAGGGCGTGTTACCGATCATCGCATTAACCTGACTCTATATAAACTAGAAGAGGTGATGCAAGGTGATCTTGATGCGATTATTCAGCCATTAACGCAAGAGCATCAAGCGGATTTATTGGCACAAATGGCAGAGGAAAATGCCTAAAACGATCGAGGCAGCGTTGTCAATAGCTAAAAAGGCATTGATGGCAGTATCAGAAACCCCGGATTTGGATGCAAGGCTGTTATTGGCGTTTGTGCTGGATGTAGATACAAGTTATCTTTATACCTGGCCAGAGAGAATGCTGACAATGAAACAACAAGGTGACTTTGAACAACTGGTTTCTCAGCGTACGCATGGTAAGCCAGTTGCCTACATTACCGGCTGGCAGGACTTTTGGTCTTTACGCTTAAAAGTCAATGAAGCAACTTTGATTCCAAGGGCTGATACCGAGATTATCGTTGAGGTGGTTTTACAGAAATTTTCAACAAGGAAAGCATTATCTGTGTTAGATCTAGGGACAGGCAGTGGTGCGATTGCGTTAGCATTAGCTTTTGAAAAGCCTGATTGGCAAATCACAGCAACGGATATTTCAACTAAAGCCTTGGCAGTTGCTAAAGACAATGCAACACGCTACGGATTAGCAAATATCACTTTTATACAAAGCCACTGGTATGAAAATTTGCAGAATCAGCGTTATGATGTCATTATTTCAAATCCACCTTATATCGAGCATAATGATGTGAATTTATGTCTATATGTTAAAAAATATGAACCAATGCCTGCACTGATTTCAGCACAAAATGGTCTGGCCGATATCAAAGAGATTATTAAAAAAGCGCCATTGCATTTGCATCCAGATGGCTTTATGATTATTGAGCATGGGTTTGAACAGGCGCATGCGGTAGAAAAAATTTATCGGCAGTTTTGCTTTGAATCTGTTCAAACACATTGTGATCTATCAGGTCATAAGCGTGCAAGCTCTGCTGTATATCCTGCTTGTAAATAATTAGCGCTATAGGAAATCAGCCTGTTAATGTTGTGACTAAGGCAAAGAAAGAGGCTATAACGTAAACTTTATAAAACTATACGACCACAATGCTGGTATTTTATATTAACTCACAATACAATATTCCCATTATGATTTCTTGGAGAGGCATATGCAGTCCAAACAAAAAAAGCCCACGGTTTTATTGATTTTAGATGGCTGGGGTTATAATGAAAATACACAAAATAATGCAATTTATAATGCAAATACACCAAACTGGGATCGAATCTGGCAGGATAATCCACATACATTAATCAATGCCTCAGGTTTAATGGTCGGTTTGCCAAAAACACAGATGGGTAACTCAGAAGTCGGCCATATCAACATTGGCTCAGGACGTGTTGTGTATCAGGAGCTTACACGTATTGATAAAGCCATTGAAGATAATACATTTAATGATAATCCTGTTTTATGCAGCACCGTTGATAAGGCTGTTAATCAAGGAAATGCGGTGCACATTATGGGGCTTTTGTCACCAGGTGGTGTGCATTCACATGAGTCACATATTCAGGCAATGGTCAAATTAGCCGCACAAAAAGGCGCTAAAGAAGTCTATGTGCATGCGTTTTTAGATGGGCGTGATATGCCGCCACGATCTGCAGAACCATCAATTGAGGCAATGGATCAATTGCTTAACCAGTTAAAAGTAGGTTATATCGCAAGTGTTTCAGGTCGTTATTATGCGATGGATCGTGATAATCGTTGGGATCGAGTTGAAAGTGCATATAACGCAATGGTAAGTGGTCAATCTGAATTTGTAGCGCATGATGCATTACAAGCGTTAAAAAGTGCTTACCAGCGTGATGAGAATGATGAATTTGTGAAACCCACCGTTATTGTTAAAAATGGCAAAAAAGTAACCATAAATGATGGTGATGCGGTAATTTTTATGAATTTTCGCGCTGATCGAGCACGTCAAATGAGTCATGCATTTGTTGATAAGGATTTCACAGGGTTTAAAAGACAAAAACACCCACATGTATATTTTGCCACACTGACACAATATGCCGCAGATATTAATGCACCAGCAGCATACGCGCCAGAGAAGCTCACACAAATTTTTGGTGAGGTTATGCAGTTAAATCATTTAACACAGCTTCGTATTGCTGAGACTGAAAAATATGCACATGTCACTTTTTTCTTTAATGGGGGACGTGAAAAACCGTTTGAGGGTGAGGATCGCATTTTAGTACCATCACCGAAGGTGGCAACGTATGATCTTCAACCTGAAATGAGCGCTTATGAGGTTACCGATAAGCTTGTCCAGGCAATAAAATCTGGTAAGTATGATGCGATTGTCTGTAATTATGCCAATGCTGACATGGTGGGACACACCGGCAAATATGATGCTGCTGTCAAGGCAATTGAAGCATTAGATCACTGTATTGGTCAGGTTGAAAAAGCCGTGAACGAAGTTCATGGTAATTTGTTTATTACTGCAGATCATGGTAATGCTGATCAAATGGTTGATCCACAGACAGGTAAAGTACATACAGCGCATACAACAAATCCGGTGCCATTTGTATATGTTGGTGAGAAATCAGCACAGGTTGCCATAGACAATGGCAGGCTCTCAGATGTTGCACCAACACTTTTATCAGTAATGAACGTAACACAGCCAGCTCAGATGACTGGTACCCCTATTTTTACATTTAAAGACAAAGAGGCCTAATATGATTGACCCGAAATTACTTCGTAGTGATATAGAAAACATTGCTCAAGCGCTTAAAGTTCGTGGCTATGATTTAGAGGTTGCAGCTTTTCAATCGCTAGAGCAGCAAAGAAAAGCGCTTCAAGAACAAACACAGTCTTTACAGGCAACGCGCAATGCACAATCTAAAAAGATTGGCATGTTAAAAGCAAAGGGTGAAGATGCTTCAGTTATTTTAAAAGAAGTCAATGCACTGGGTGACAAGCTTAAAGAATCAGAAAATGAACTTAAGGGACTTCAGGCAAAAATAAATACACTGATTGCTGAGATCCCTAATTTGCCAGCAGAGAATACACCTGCTGGCAAGGATGAAAGTGATAATGTCGAAATTCGCCGCTGGGGCGTACCTAAAGAGTTTGATTTTGAAGTTAAAGATCATGTTGATTTGGCTGAAAATCTTGGTGGTATGGATTTTCAAGTAGCCGCAAAAATTACGGGAAGCCGTTTTGTGGTGATGCAAAATGAGATTGCCAGAATGCATCGCGCGCTCATTCAATTTATGCTTGATACCCATGTTTATGAGCATAATTATCAGGAAATGTATGTGCCTTATTTGGTGAATCATGATTCCTTATATGGAACAGGCCAGCTACCGAAGTTTTCAGAAGATTTATTTCATATTCAAGCAGCGGTTGATTATAGTTTAATCCCGACATCAGAGGTTCCCTTAACCAATATTGTACGCAATGAAATCATTGAAGGGGAAAAATTGCCATTGCGCTTTACCACGCATACACCTTGTTTTCGAAGTGAGGCGGGTTCCTATGGGAAAGATACAAGAGGCATGATTCGCCAGCATCAGTTTGAAAAAGTGGAAATGGTGCAAATTGTTGCACCAGAACAAGGACTTAATGCATTAGAAGAGATGACACAGCACGCTGAGACCATTTTACAAAAATTAGAGTTGCCATATCGTGTTATGCATTTGTGTGCAGGGGATATGGGCTTTTCAGCCAGAACAACCTATGATTTGGAAGTATGGATTCCTTCACAAAACACTTATCGTGAAATATCTTCATGCAGTTGGTGTGGGGATTTCCAAGCAAGAAGAATGCAAGCACGTTTTAAATCAAAACAGATGAAAAAACCAGAGCTTGTCCATACATTAAATGGTTCAGGTGTTGCAGCAGGGCGCGCACTGGTTGCAATTATTGAAAACTATCAGCAGGCTGACGGTTCTATTGTTGTGCCAGAAGTGTTACGCAAATACATGCAAGGGTTGCATGTGATTCAGTAAAGTGTGTATATTTATACTGCGACTGTTTGTTTAAAGTAGGCTTCTAATTGGTCAGCGCTACCGATATGCTGGCCTTCAATATAGATTTGTGGCACAGTTTGCTGACCGGTAACAGCGCGTAATGTACGCACAGATGCATTCTCGCCTAAAATGATTTCTTCAAAGGCAAGCGCATTTTCATGCAATAAAGCTTTAGCACGCGCACAGTGTGGACAACCTGGCTTTGTAAAAATAGTCACCTCTTTAGGCAATACACTGTTTGGTGCAATATAGCTTAGCATCGTATCGGCATCAGAGACTTCAAATGGGTCACCTGGCTTATTTGGCTCAATAAACATCTTGTCAATTTTGCCATCTTTAACAAGCATTGAATAACGCCATGAGCGCTTTCCAAACCCAAGATCTTCCTTGCCAACCAATAGTCCCATTTTCTCACTAAACTCGCCATTACCATCGGGAATGAATTGGATATTTTCAGCGTGCTGGTCTTTTTTCCAGGCATTCATGACAAAGGTGTCATTAACCGATAAACAAACAATTTTATCAATACCGTGTTGTTTGAAAATAGGGTATAACTCGTTGTATCTTGGCACATGTGAAGATGAACATGTTGGTGTGAACGCACCTGGTAAAGAAAATACGATCACGTTTTGGCCTTTAAAAATATCATCGGTTGATATGTCATGCCATTTGCCATCTTCAATAACACGGAAAGTAACCTGTGGTACATTTTGACCTTCTAAGTTTTTAAACATAATATTGTCTCCTTTAGCTGTTTTGTATAACAAGTTTTTTAATAACAAAGATAATTAATCTTGTTAATACCATCACAATTTGTATTGTGAATAAAAATCACAAAATAATCTACGAATGGTATATATCATCTTTATTGTGATTATCACTATACTAAAGTTTCATCGCGAAGTTAAATATATTATTTTTTTAAAAACTATAAGTAGAGCTTATAAAAGTATACCCGTCTAAATGCGTTTTATCTTATAAATTACTGAAGTTACGCGCTTTCCATTTTTATATATTACTTCAAGCACTTCTTATTCATTCTGCTTGGTTGGTCACATAAATATTCTCAGCGCCGCTATTATTCTTGCAAAGCAATGATGACAGCATTTTAATAAAAGGGCGCTGACCATAATTACCTTAGTTTGTTACAGCCGCCTGGCGTAAAGCATCTGCCCTACTCGTACTGTGCCTCTTTAAAATGCTTGCGGCAAACAGATACATAGCGCTCATTGCCACCGATTTCAACTTGCGCGCCATCTTTAATAACCTTGCCATTATCATCTAATCGAAGGACATGGGTTGCTTTTTTGCCACAGTGACAAATGGTTTTGATTTCAATCAACTGATCTGCCCAGGTTAAAAGGTATTTACTGCCTTCAAATGCTTCGGCACGAAAATCATTTCTAAGTCCATAAGCTAATACAGGAATATTTAAGTAATCGACCACATCGCTAAGTGACAGCACCTGCGCTTTAGTTAAAAATTGTGCTTCATCAACTAAAATACAATGAATTTTTTGTGTTTTTATAGATTGCTGGATGAGCTTATACAAATCTGTTGTCTGGTCATACAATAACGCATCTGCTGACAGCCCCAATCGAGATGTGATTTTCCCCGTACCGTAGCGATTATCAAATTTAGGGGCAAACAATAGCGTATTCATGCCCCGTTCTCGGTAGTTGTAATCTGATTGCAACAAGGTCGTGCTTTTACCTGCATTCATGGTTGAGTAGTAAAAATGTAATTTGGCCACAAGCTTTTTGGTTTTGATATTAACGCTAAGTAGGTTATACATTAACGGATTCACTAAAAAGAATAAATAAAAATCTAACCCGCGCTGGTCAATTGGCATTAAAGTAGCTAACCTAAAGGCTATACGAATAAAAATATCTCAACCATGTATCGAATTTTATTGCTTATAATAGGTGTTATAACATTAAGCGGTTGTATCACAGCACCGCCTGATAACATTGATAATGCATGTTCTATTGCGAAACAGTATCCCAAATGGTATTACGATTCACTGGATTCTTATAAAAAATGGGGTGTGCCAATCAGTGTTCAATGGGCGATTATCCGTAAAGAATCAAGTTTTATCGGTGATGCGAAAACGCCAATGGATTATGTATTGGGTTTTATCCCGATTGGTCGACAATCAAGTGCGTATGGTTATGCACAAGCGCTAGATGGTACGTGGGCGCATTATCAAAAAGAAACAGGCAGAGCCTGGGCTTCACGCGATGACTTTGCTGATGCGGTTGATTTTATTGGCTGGTATGGAGAGCGTGCGCATCGTTTGGCTGATGTCTCAAAGTCAAATACTTATGCGCTTTACCTTGCTTATCATGATGGTATTGCTGGATTTATAAAAAAAAGCTATCGGAATAATCAGTTTTTACTGAATTATGCCAGACAAACGCAAAAAGTGGCTTATAATTATGCTGCACAGCTTCGCCGTTGTAATATCCCATCTAGAAGCTGGTGGTGGTAGCTGTGTCTAGGCTTCCAAACAGACTACTTACTGCGTTGTGCCTGAATTGCGGTAATAGCAATGGTGTAGATGATATCATCTACTGTTGTTCCGCGAGATAAATCATTTACAGGCTTGTTAAGGCCTTGCAGAATAGGCCCGATGCTTAAAACCTTCGCACTTCTTTGCACGGCTTTATAGGTTGTGTTTCCTGTATTTAGATCAGGGAATATAATCACATTGGCACACCCTGCCACAGCGCTATCGGGTGCCTTGGCTTTGGCAACTTCAGGGACGGTAGCTGCATCATACTGCAAGGGACCATCGATAATAAATTCAGGATGACTTTGCTTGACAAGTAACGTTGCTTCTTTCACTTTTTCAACATCATCTCCACTGCCTGAGCTTCCAGTGCTATAGCTGATCATGGCGATTTTAGGCTCAATGCCAAATTGTGTAGCTGAGATTGCACTTTGAATAGCGATTTCAGCTAATTGTTGTGCTGTTGGGTCAGGGTTGACAGCACAATCACCATAGACCATAACCTGATCTTCTAGGCACATAAAAAATACGGATGAAACTAATGTGCAGCCAGGTTTTGTTTTAATGAGTTTAAAGGCAGGCGTGATTGTATGTGCTGTTGTGTGAGTGCTGCCGGCAACAAGTCCATCTACCTCGCTTTCTGCCAACATCATTGTTGCCAGTGTGATACCATCTTCTAAAGCATCTTGCGCCATAACCTCAGTCATGCCTTTGTGCTTGCGTAGCGCAACTAAAGGGGCAATATATCGGCTTTTAATAGTATTTGGATCGATGATTGTAAGAGACTGAGGCAGCTTAATGCCCTGTTTTTTAGCAATTATATGAATATTCTCAGGATTGCCGAGCAACAGGCAATCGGCAATATTTCTGTTTTGACAAAAACTTGCTGCTTTTAAAATACGAGGCTCTTCAGCTTCAGGTAATATAATGCGTTGTTTACGCTGACTTGCCTGTTTCGTCAAATAGTAGCGAAATGCAGCAGGTGACATTTTTTTGATAATAGCCGAAGATAATTTCTCCTCGATTGGTTTTATATCAATGCACTCCGCAATTGAGTGTTGCAGCATTTCAAGGCGCTCAATATCGTCTTGTGGTATACCCGTATAATCAATGCTTGCTAGTTTTAAGATAGTGCTGACACTCTTGTTTTGGGTCGAAAGGATAGGCAGTTTAGCTTTTTGCGCAACTTCCAGACAAAACGATAGCATTTCTTGGTGAATATGGTAAGAAGCGGTTAACAAAAGCCCTGCCAGTGGAATGCCTTTTTGTGCTGCAAAACAGGCCGCCATCATAATGTCTGCGCGATCAGCAGAGGTAACAATAAGCGTGCCTGGATTGAGTTCTTCAAGTATGTAGTTAATAGAGCGTGAATACATGGTAATCGTTTTTACTCGGTGACCTTGATCACCTTCACAAAGCGTTTTGGCCTTTAAGAGACGTTTAATATCACCAATGCGTGGATAAGTTAAGCGATCCTGCCACTGAGTGATACCTAAAAGTGTTAAATGCTTTAATTTAAAAATAGGTAAATTAGCAATATCACTTTTGTTTAAAGTTTTAGCCAAAGGTGGTTTTTGTTCATCAAGAAGACTGAAGTAGGTTTGACCATCATTATCAACAGGTGCATTGAGCTTGGTAATAATTGCGCCAATAATACTTTGTTTATCAATTTGTGCCTGAGCAAAAGTTAGTTGAGATTCAATTTCGCTGAGGGCTTTTTTGCCCTGATGTGTAATTAAAATCACATAGGCATTAAAGGCACGCGTCAAAGTGATATTAAAGGTTTTGCTAAAGTCATTTAGCCATAAAAAATCACGATTATTGCTGTTTTTAATAAAGGTTCCCGTGATCAACACAATATCTGCATTTGCCGTTTTTTCATCATGTTTTTCAAGTAGTAGTTCAAAAAATTCTTTGATCTGATCATTGCGAAAGTATGCCTCTATTTCTTGCGGACTAATTCCACAATCTTTTAAGGGGTTAAAGGTAGCAACCTTATAACCATGCTGCATAAGGCTATACTGAAGTCCAAGTTGTAGTGAATACAGGCCAACACCTCGACCTGTGGGCAGAAGTACGATAGGTAATGACATCGTTTGCCTCCTTTAAAGTGTTAATTGTCTGGTTTGTTGAGCAATCATTAGCTCTTCATCTGTGGGGATGACCATAATCCGATGACTGTTAGCTGCCTGTATCTCATGACTTTGTTTACAAGGAGTTTGATTTTTTTGTTCATCGAGTAAAAAGCCAATATTGCTCAACCTTTGAATAGCATTTTGGCGCACACGCGCACTGTTTTCACCAATGCCACCGGTAAAAATTAATCCATCTAAATTTTGAAAGTAAAGCAGGTAAGCGCTAATGTATTTGGCAATCCGATGACAAAAAATATCAAGCGCTAATTGTGCTTTATCATAGCCTTGGTCAACTTTTTTCTCGATTTCACGCATATCGCTTGCACCACAAAGTCCCAAAAGCCCGCTTTCTTTATTGAGCAATGTCATGATTTTGTCAATATCATAGTTAAGTAGATCTTTTAAAAAGCCAATGACCCCAGGATCGATATCACCACAACGTGTGCCCATCACCAGACCATCAAGTGGTGTAAAACCCATTGATGTATCAATGCTTTTGCCATTAATAATTGCGGTAATACTACAGCCATTACCAAGATGTGTGCTGATAAAGTTTCCACTTGATTTTCCAAGCACTTGTGCGGCCTTCATGCTGACATACTGATGACTTATTCCATGAAAGCCATATTGGCGGATATGGTATTTATGGCTTAAAGCATAGTCAATGGCATAAGTGTAAACAACAGGGGTAATTGTTTGATGAAAAGCCGTATCAAATACAGCAACCTGAGTGGCCTCAGGCAGCATTGTTTGTGCAAATGTAATACCTTGAAGATTAGCTGGATTATGTAAAGGGGCAAGTGGGATGATTTCTGTTAATGCTTTCATAACCACGTTATTCACGATAACTGGTCGAGTGAATTGATTTCCACCATGGACAACACGGTGGCCAACACTTTTAATATGGCTAAGTATTTTATATTGCCTTAATTTATCTTCAATTGCCTTAAAAGCACGTGCATAATCCCCATGGCTTAGTGGCATTTTGTCTTGTTCAAATGACATGTGACAGTTTTCTTGATTGATGTTATCGACAAGACCGGTATAAACGCGCTTAAGGTTGTCCTGCAAAAAGACAGAAAACTTAATTGATGAGCTGCCACAGTTAAGTATTAAAAGGTAATCCAAGGACATAATAAATGTCTTTATATAGAAATGATGTATGGGTTGATTATAAAAAATAAATGGACTGGTAGGAAGCTGGAACCACTATTATGCAAAATTTTCTTTAAAAACTTGCGCCAGATCAGTTTTTGACGCTAAGTCCGATGATTTTACTATTTTAAACTAGATTAATTGTGTTAGGATGAAGCAATGTTTGCACTATTAAAACATTTGATTATGCATGAATTTTCACTGTGTCAAAGCATCATAAAAATGGCAGAGGAAGTATGCAGCCAAACTCAGAGCCAAACTGTAAATAAGGTGTTTTTGCGAATTGGTACGCAAGCCGGTGTTGATATGGAATCATTGCGGTTTTGGTTTCCTGTTGCCTGCAAAGGCACCTTGTTAGCGCATGCAGCGTTATTTATTGACAGTGTTGATGCAATGGCTTGCTGTTGTGAGTGTAAGCAAAAGTTTTTATTACAAGTGCGCTATATGCCATGCCCGACATGTGGTAGTTTTAATCGCGATATTACTTGTGGGCAAGAGATGTTAATCGAAAAAATTGAGGTAGAGTGAAATGTGTATAACATGTGGCTGTCAGGATCATAGTGATCATCATCATGATCACAAACAACCTCAGCAAAGTATCCGCCTGGAGCAAGATATTTTAAAGATCAATAATCGTTATGCCAAGGCCAATAGATCACTGTTAGATGCTAAGAATGCTGTAGCGTTAAACTTTGTTTCAAGCCCAGGTTCTGGTAAAACAACGCTTTTGGAAAAAACGATTACTGGGTTAATAGCTAAAAGCCTAATTTATGTGATTGAGGGTGATCAGCAAACTGATATTGACGCCAATAGAATTCGCAAGGCAGGTGCAGATGCATATCAAATTAATACAGGCAAGGCTTGCCATTTAGATGCACATATGGTTGGACACGGTTTTGAACATTTTGATATTAAGCCAAACTCACTGGTGTTTATTGAAAATGTTGGCAACCTGATTTGTCCTGCGATGTTTGATTTAGGTGAGCATTATCGTGTGGCATTGATATCAACTACAGAAGGAGAGGACAAGCCATTAAAATACCCAGATATGTTTTATCATGCCGATGTGGTTGTCATTAATAAAGTAGATCTTCTCCCCTATGTTGACTTCGATATTAATCGCTGTATCGAAAATATCAAAAAAATTCGTTCAAAAGTAATGATATTTCAAACAAGTGCTAAAGATGGTTTTGGTATTAACGCTTGGTGCGATTGGTTGGGAAATCTGGTTAATAATACCAATCGGGTAACAGTCTGAGTGAATTTTAAAATGAAAGCCAGCAAAATTTCTATCAAAGGTGTTGTGCAAGGAGTTGGTTTTCGTCCCTTTGTCTATCGACTGGCTATAAAACATCAATTAAATGGCTATATTCAAAATACACCAGATGGTGTGGAAGTCGTTGTCAATACACAAAATACACAGCTTTTTATAGACGCGTTGAAGGCGAATTTACCACCATTAGCATCTATCCAATATATTAAGCAGCAACCCATCAAAGCGCCAGTTTTAGGTGAAGGCTTTCAGATTTATCAGACAAAAACGGGTAGCTCGGAAACAAGGATCCCAGCAGATGTTGTTATTTGCCAGGGTTGTTTGACTGAATTATTTGATAAAGAATCACGCTATTATTTATATCCTTTTATCAGTTGTACTAACTGTGGGCCACGTTATTCAACAGTGGTGTCATTACCATATGACCGAGCAGCAACAACATTTGATGATTTTACTTTATGCAATGATTGCAAAAAAGCTTATCAAAACCCTGGTGATCGCCGATATCATGCGCAGACAACTGCATGTAAAGCTTGCGGACCACAATTATCTGTGCTTTTTTGTGATATTGTCAAGGCGGTCCAACAGGGCCAAATCGTTGCATTAAAAGGTAATGGTGGCTTTCGTTTAATTGTTGATGCAAAAAACAAAAAAGCAGTTCAACGGTTGCGTGATCGAAAAAAAAGGCCACACAAGCCATTTGCTTTGATGGCATTAAACGTATCAAGCATAACCAGTTATGCGCCAGTTAGTGATAAAGAGGCCGAGCTGTTACAATCTGTGGCACGTCCGATTGTTCTGCTGGATGCATGTCGTGATAGACTGCCAGATTCATTGGCCCCAGGGTTAAACCAGCTTGGGTTTATGTTGCCCCAGTCACCTGTAGAATATTTGCTTTTTTATTATTTGCTAGGTCAGCCTACTGGCAGTCAATGGTTCGGTGATGCTAATGACATTGTGCTTGTAGCAACCAGTGCTAATTTTTCAGGTGGCAGCATTATTGCTAAGAATGATGATGCTTATACATTATTACCACAGATCGCCGATTTAATCGTGACAGATAATCGACAAATTGCGATGAAATGTGATGACTCAATTGTGCAAAGTGGTAAGAGTAGTACAAGCATAATTCGCCGGGCGAAAGGCTATGTTCCTGATATCATTAATTTAGGAGAAAAGCTTCCTGGTGTATTAGGTACAGGAGGGCTATTAAAAAATACTTTTTGTTTTATCAAAGATAACCATGCTTATTTATCACAGTACTTAGGTGATATGGATAGACAAGAAAACATTGACTATTTTCACCATGCTTTCAACCATTTTAAAAAACTGTTTGGCGTTGACTTTAAGGCAGTAGCCTGTGATTTACACCCAGATTTTTATACGACAGCTTTTGCACAAAGCCTTGATGTGCCGGTTTATCCAATACAGCATCACAAGGCGCATGCTGCATCTGTTATGGCTGAGCACCACCTTGATGAAAAAGTGTTGGCAGTAGTACTTGATGGTTATGGACTGGGTGAGGATAAAAGCGCTTGCGGGGGTGAGCTTTTTGTTTATAAGCCTGAAGAATATGATTTTACGCTTTGCGGCCAATTATCTCCAATGCAGTATTTCTCAGGTGATAAAGTACAGCGTGAGCCTTGGAGGATGGCATTGGCTTTGGCCAGACAATTTGATTTACCTATTCCTGATTCAATATTTGAAATGCCACTGGCAGGTCAGTTTAACCAGCTGTTGCAGGGAGTAAAGACAATACCAATGACAACAAGCTGTGGGCGGTTATTTGATGGTGTTAGCAGTCTATTGGCAGTGTGTCATATCAACACTTATGAGGCACAAGCGGCTATGCAGTTGCAGTCAAAGGTAAAAAAAATATTTACCGATAAGCACTTGTGTGCGATCAATAAAGAAAATCAACTTGAGATTGGACAGCTGTTAAAAGCCGTTCTCAATGCAAAACAGCAACGAGGCGTTGCCTATGCCAGTGGGTTGTTTCATGGCAGTTTTGCCTATGCTTTATATCGCTGGATTGAACAGCAATCACAAAAGACCGGTAGCGATAAAGTAATCTTAAGTGGTGGTTGTTTTCAAAATAAGTATTTATTGAGCACACTCTGTGAATATTTGCAGGCAGCAGGATTTAAAGTGTATCTGCCTAAAACACTTCCCTTTAATGATGGTGGTATCAGTTTGGGTCAAGCCTGGTTAGCAGGTAAGAAAATACAACAGGAGCAGTTATGTGTTTAGCAATTCCAGCGCAAGTAATAAGTCTTTTAGCTGATCAACGGGCACTTGTAGATATCGGCGGGGTACAAAAAGAAATTTCATTACAATTACTAGCTGAGCCGCTTGATGTGGGGGAGTTTGTGATTGTTCATGTAGGTTTTGCATTAAGCAAGCTTGATGAATTCCAGGCAAAGAAAACGCTGGATGATTTTAAAATCATGTTAGAAGAGGCAAAATAATGCGGTATATTGAAGAGTTTCGCCAGCCAAATCTCGCCCAAAAATTGGTGCAACAAATAGAAAAAGCGGTGATGAATAATAGAACATATCGTTTGATGGAGTTTTGTGGCGGACATACACATGCGATTCATCGCTATGGTATCAATAATTTATTACCGAAAAATATTCATATGATTCACGGACCAGGCTGCCCGGTATGTGTTTTACCAATTGCTCGTATTGATCAGGCTATTTGGCTGGCATTAAAGCAGGGTGTAATCTTTTGCAGTTATGCCGATATGCTGCGTGTGCCTGGGACACATCAAGACAGCTTGCTAAAAGCCAAAGCTCGTGGTGCGGATGTGAGAATGATTTATTCAGTTAATGATGCTTTAATGCTTGCCCGTACGAATCCGGATAAAAAAGTGATTTTTTTTGCCATTGGCTTTGAAACAACAACACCGCCAACAGCAGTAGCCTTGCAAACTGCTGAAAAGGAAGGGTTGGAAAATTTCCATATCTTCTGTAACCACGTATTAACGCCTGTTGCTATGCAGGCGATTTTGTCAGGTGATGATGTGCAGATAGATGGGTTTGTTGGGCCTTCGCATGTGAGCATTGTGATTGGTAGCGATGCCTATAAAACAGTTGCTGAGCAATATGACAAACCCATTGTGATTTCAGGCTTTGAGCCTTTGGATGTATTGCAATCGATTCTTATGCTGATTAAAATGATTAATACTGATGAACAGGGTGTTCAAAATCAATATATACGTGCGGTATCGACTAAGGGAAATATTAAGGCGCAATCACTTATCAAGCAGTATCTGGAAATACGCGATCGTTTTGAGTGGCGTGGACTTGGCTTTATTGGCCAAAGTGCATTAAAAATAAAAGATAGCTATGCACGCTTTGATGCTGAAAAAGTTTTTGAAGTCCCAGAAATTCACGGTCAAGAGCATAAGCAGTGCGCCTGTCCAGAAATATTGCGCGGTGCTAAAGCACCCAAAGAGTGTAAGTTATTTGGGCTTGCTTGTACGCCTGAAACACCAATGGGCGCTTGCATGGTGTCATCAGAAGGTGCTTGTTCAGCACACTATCAGTACTATTGGGAGTAATGAAATGGCAATAAAAATTAATTTCAAAAAAGATGTGATTGACCTTAGTATTGGGGCTGGTGGCAAATCGATGCACCGATTGATTGAGCAGTTAATGCAAAAAGCTTTTAACAATGAGTACTTGGCTAGGCAAGAAGATCAAGCTATTTTACCGGTGTTAAATGGAAAACTTGCTTTTACGACTGACAGCTATGTTGTATCACCATATTTTTTCCCTGGGGGCGATATTGGCAGTTTGGCAGTTTTCGGTACGGTTAATGATTTAGCGGTCGGTGGTGCCAAACCATTGTACTTATCAGTAGGGTTTATCTTAGAGGAAGGTTTGGCGCTTGCTGATTTAAAGACAATTGTGGAATCCATGGCTTTTGCCGCGCAAAAAGCTGGTGTGATAATTGTAACAGGTGACACAAAGGTTGTAGAAAAAGGCAAAGGCGATGGGATTTTTATTAACACCACAGGTGTTGGTGTCGTGAGTGATAAAACGGCTACTCGCCACACTTTGCAAACTGGTGATAAAATTATTATCAATGGTAATTTGGCTGAACATGGCGTTGCGGTGATGTCAAAGCGGGAGAATCTCGATTTTATGACAAATATTATAAGCGATGCTGCACCATTAAATGGCTTGATTGATTATTTGCTCAGTCATGATTGTCAAATAAAAACCATGCGAGACCCAACACGTGGGGGTGTTGCTGCAACACTTAATGAGTGGGCTAATCAGCACAGGGCAAGCATTTGTATCGATGAAACACATCTGCCGATAAGTACTGAGGTGCATTCTGCTTGTGAACTTTTAGGGCTGGATCCTTTGTTTATTGCCAATGAAGGCAAGGTTTTAATCATATGTAAGGCAGATGACGCTGAGCATGTCGTGCGCACTATGAAACAGCATCCTGATGGGAAGAATGCGTCGGTTATTGGTGAGATAACTAAAATCAACGACCAACCTCAGGTTGTAATGAAAACAGCTTTTGGCGGGATGCGTCGAGTTGACTGGTTGACAGGTGAGCAATTACCACGAATTTGCTAAGAAGGAGCAACTCATGAGCCAATATTATTTTTTACCCCATGAGCGAATAGACCACTTACTGGATTATCTCATGGCACTAGGTTATAACATCAAGGGGCCAACCGTTAAAGAAAACAGCATTGTATATGATGATATCGATAAGGCAGATCAGCTGCCTTGGGGGTATGTGGATAATCAGACACCAGGGCATTACCAAATCAGCAAAAATGATGAAAAAAAAGCCTTTGGTTTTTCTGTGCCTGTGCAGTCAATTAAACCTATGCTTTTTAAAGAAAAAGAAGTCCTCTGGCGCGTTAGTCGTGATGAAAGTGGTAAGCTTGCTTTTCACGCATCAGAATCAAAGAAAAAATATGCTATCTTTGGTGTTAGGCCTTGTGATTTACGTGGCATTGAAATACAGGATCGAGTTTTTATTGAAAATGCCTATCAGGATGTCCGTTATAAGCAAAGGCGTGAAAACTTATTTATTATTGCTGCTAATTGCACGAGCTGTCATCAAAATTGTTTTTGTGTGAGTATGGGAGATAGCCCTTATGCAGATCATGGATTTGATCTGGCTATGACCGAGATTGAGCATGGATTCGTGCTAGAGTCGGCAAGTGACCAGGGGCGCCAATGTGTTGAAACATTAGCATTACTTCCAGCAAGTGCAGATCAAACGCAAAAGGCGGCTGAAAATGTCGAATCTGTATTTGATAAACAACAAAAAACAATTCCAGAGCGCCATAAAGTTGAAAAAGTTCTAAAGAATTCCTGGGATCATGCACAATGGGATGATGTCGCCAAGCGGTGTTTGTCCTGTGGTAATTGCACACAAGCCTGTCCAACATGCTTTTGTCACACACAAAAAGATGCGCCAAGCCTGGATGCTCACCAGAGTGAGCATCTACGAGAGTGGGATTCCTGTTTTAGTCTGGATCATAGCTATACGCATGGTGCGCTATATCGACAAAAACTCTCTCAACGGTATCGGCAGTGGCTGATACACAAATTTGCAACCTGGCGTGATCAGTTTCGTACAAAGGGGTGTGTTGGCTGTGGGCGTTGTATTACATGGTGTCCAGTGGGTATTGATGTGACTGAGGAGATCAATGCAATTGTTAAAGGAGATGACCAATGATTTATTCACAAGATTCATATTTGCCTTTTGAAGCGGAAGTCATTGAATTTATTCAAGATGCTGATGATATTTTTACGCTGCGCTTGCAATTTGTTGATGCTCAATTACGCCAGCAATATCAGTTTTATCCAGGTCAGTTTAATATGATTTATCTTTATGGTGTAGGTGAAGTGGCAATCTCTATTGTTAATGATCGCGGTTTTCAACAGGATATATTTGAGCACACCATTCAAGTGGTTGGCCGTGTGACAAAGGGTATGGCAAAATTAAAACAAGGTGATCGTATTGGCATTCGTGGACCCTTTGGTAGTTGTTGGCCAATAGAAGCAGCCAAAGACAAACATGTTGTTATTATTACAGGTGGCTTAGGTAATGCGCCATTAGTGGCAGCAACGGAAGCCATCTTAAAAAATTATCAAAACTATCGAAGTATTTATATCATTCAAGGTGTGCGCCATGCCTCTGGTTTGATTTATCAGGAAAAATATACACGATGGCATAACAGCCCGCATGCCAAGGTAATCATTACGGCAACACAAGGTCAGCCTTTTGGCCCCTGGCAATGGTATAATGGGTTTGTGACATCAGCGATTGATGATTTAGATATTGACTATCAAGAAACCATTGTGATGAGTGTTGGGCCTGAGATTATGATGAAGAATGTTGCACAAAGTTTTATTCAAAAAGGCACGCCTGTTGAGCAGATTTTTATCAGCCTTGAGCGCAGCATGAAATGTGCGATTGGTCATTGCGGGCATTGCCAGTTGGGCAAGGAGTTTGTCTGTAAGGATGGTCCTGTTTATGCCTACTCAATGGTGCAACAATTACTTGAGATTCAAGGAGCCTGAGTTATGTCTCATGATAAATTAGCCTGTTTGCCAGAGAAGCCAACGCTGGCTGTGCATAAATTCAGTTCATGTGATGGTTGTCAGCTGGCATTCATTAATGATGGTTTATCACTGCTGGAATTAAGTCAGCTGGTTGATATTAAACATTTTGCCGAAGCAGGACCTGTAGATGAGGATGCACATGTTGATATTGCGATTATTGAAGGCAGTATCAATACCTGGCATGATGTACATCGCATTCAAAAAATTCGACAAAACAGTCACTATCTGATTGCTATGGGAGCTTGTGCAACCTCAGGCGGTATTCAAGCTTTACGCAACAATATTAATGCACAGACCTTTGATAAATGGGTTAAGGATATTTACCCACAACACACCGATGTTGTAAGAGAAGGCGAACTTGAAACAGCCAAGCCAATACAGGATTATGTTGATGTTGACTTTGAGATCAGGGGCTGTCCGGTAAGCTCACAACAGATGTTTGCAGCAGTCCGTCAGCTATTATTTAAGGTCGAGCCTGAAAAAGAAATCAATCCGGTTTGTGTGAGTTGCAAACATCGTGGGATTAGCTGTGTGATGGTTGCACATAATGAGCCTTGTTTGGGACCTGTAACTGCCGATGGCTGTAATGCTTTGTGTCCGGCAATAAATCGTGGCTGCTATGGATGTTACGGGCCAGCAAAATTTGCCAATTTTGATGCCATGACGACAAAGTTAAGGCAAATGGGGTTTACTGATGAGCAGATTCGCCATAAATATCACTTTATCAATAATCAACAAAATGGATTTAAAGCGGCAGGGGATAAACAATGAATAATGATCTAGATGGTACACAGGGTGCTTACAGCAAAAAAATCGAGGTGCCAATTTTGGCTCGTGTTGAAGGTGAGGGTGCTTTAGATCTTGAAATTCAGGGGGATGAAATTACCAAGTGTCATGTGCGAATCTATGAGCCACCAAGGTATTTTGAGAAATTCTTAGAAGGACGTGAACCCAATGAAATAATTGATGCAGTGGCTCGTATTTGTGGGATTTGTCCGATGGCTTATCAAATGAGCGTTGTCACGTTGATGGAGAAAGCTTTTGAGGTTGAAGTCCCGACTTTGACACTTTTCAAAGTTATCCACAGGTTTGAAGAAAGATATTTTTGCTCAGG